>JAYUJS010000070.1:0-11191 GCA_043765095.1 Ferruginibacter sp. | reverse complement strand
AATCGTTTGTTAATTTTCATATTTTCTTAATTTTTTTGCAAATGATTTCTTGTATATTTTTTTAAAAGCGTCTCTAGCGAATTATAATAATCTTGTAGATTTTTTGTATTTATTTCGGGGGCTTCTTTATTAGGTATTGTTACAGGCATTTCTGCTATATACTTCGATAGTTCAGGAAACTCATCTTGTATCTTCATGGTGATATTTAAAATATCATTATTTAAATCCATTTCACTTTTCATTTTTTGTAATTTGAGCAATAAGTATTTTAATAAAAAACAGCATATAGTGTAATGCTGCTTTTTAAATTCTTTAAAACAGAAATACTATTTTATTTTTTAACAATAGTTTTTGTCTTGTAAGTATGTGCAGCACTTGCTTGTGCATGTGCATCGTCTGCTTTGCCAGCACTAGCCATGGCTTTATCATGGTCACCTGCTTCATGGTGCTTAGCAGCATCTATATGATGTTTAGCTGCTGTAGTATGGTTTTCTGCTGCCTTTGTGTGCATATCTACCGTTTTTTTTACTTCCGCAAGATTTAGTTTTACCTTATCTTTTGATGTTGACGTTGCCATTTTTTATTGTTTAATTGTAATGGAATTATTACCCTCTAAAGGTCTAATCAATAAAATAAATAAACTTTACACATTTATATATTTAAGTTGTAAAATTCACAGATAAGTGTAATTTTTTTTATCTCGTGGTGACCCCACCAACCGAAATTCTTAAAGGTTGGTGGAGTTCTTAACCTTTAAAGAAATGCTTTCATCATCTCAAATATTTATTGTATAATAAGTGCACAATAGAATTACAAAAGATAAGCATAGCACCGGTGGGCAGTAGCAGCTGCCGTTTAATAATACTTTAAAGTTTTGCAAACTACCTGCGGCACTACTACAGTCAGTGTGAATACAACTATTCAGCAAGGGTATATTGATGATGCTTCTAAAAAATATTTTTCTATATTGTCGGCATAGGTTTTTACCAACTAAATTTAAAATGGTTGGTGTGAAGACAACCATTTACAAAAAATTATCTATTGATATAATTATTTGTTTTGAATCTTTAAAAATAAGTCTTTTAGAAGATGGCTTCAAAAAAATGGAACTTATGTAAAAAAATTATATAAATAAAATAAATGTTAATCAAGAGGCGCCTGCATCAATAATTTTAATACTAAAAAATAAAATTAAATATTTTGTATAAAATTTTATATATTTTACGATATACAGTCATGAAAGAATTTATTTATCCTTTTGATTTACATAGAATATTTTTAGGAGATGTTCGATTGTTATTTTACTTGAAATTATTTTTCGTACGATTATAATGTTTGGTTACACATTAATTTTAGTAAGGGTATTAGGTAAAAGAGGTATGATACAGTTATCTACTTTAGAGTTAACGATTATTATAGAATTTGGCTCTTCAGTTGTAGACCCCTTATAACACCTAATGAAGCTGTAATGCATGGCATGATTGCAATTACAATTGTTGCACTTTTGCAAATAGGGTTATAAAAATTAATAAATACCAATAAAAAGGTAGAAGTTGAAATGGAAGGAGAACCATGCCTAATGGTAGATAATGGATGTATGAATATTGAAAATATGTTAAAAGTTAATATTTTTTAAAGAAGATTCATTCAGACTGCTTCGCATAAAATATGTTTTACATTAAGGACAAAATAATAAAGTTTTTTTTGAAACAACAGGGCAAATTTCTATTATACTATAGCCTGTAGATAAAGTATTATATGGATTAAGTATTTTGCCCAAAAATGCAATAAATGAAAATGAAATAATTATGGAAAATAATATTAGCAATAAAGAAGAATTAACTGCATGTATTAACTGCAGCTATATTCAAAAGAGTTAATAAAAATGAAACAGTAAAAATTTTGTTCTTTTTAATAAAACCAAATGGATAAAAGAGATATTTTAATATTTGAATATTGTATATCAATTTTATATAATTACTTAAAAAATATTTTTTTAAATTCGTTATATATGTCTAATTATAAAATAATTTCATTACAAATACTTTATTGATTGTCGGTGTCTTTACTATTGAACCGTTTAATTAAAATAAAGACACAAACAATTAAAATAAATGTTTTCAAATCTTTTATTACATCTTTCTAAACTCTTTTGAACAAGCAGTAATGCATCTGCACACTCTTTACAATGTTCATTATCATGTTTCATACATTCAGATACACAAGCATCACATAAATCGGCACATATTTTACAAAGTGTTTTTGTTTTATCACTACACAAGCTCATTAACTGAGCCGCTGCATAACAAATTACTGCACATTCTATGTCAAGCCGTATACATTTACCCATCATTTTTTATGAGTCTCTTATAAGCAAGATGTGGCACAATGTTCGTGGTAACCGTTAATTTTTAAACTTTAAAAATATTCATTTATTTGTTTCTTTTCCACCAATAGAAGTTTAATAAATTTTTTTTCATTTGTATAACCAACCAAAAATTTAATTTTTAGTGTGACACCTACCTTTAATAATTGCTAAATCTTATTTAGCTAGTACCTTTAGCATTTCCTTTGCAGCATCTTCTGATGATGCAGGATTTTGCCCTGTTATTAGCATGCCATCTTTTACTACATAAGACTTCCAATCTTCTTTTTTGGAATAAATACCACCTTTTTTTATCAATTCGTCTTCTAATAAAAAAGGTACTACATCTGTAAGTTGTACAGCATCTTCTTCGCTATTGGTAAAACCTGTTACGCCAATATTTTTTACAAATGGGTCTCCACTTTCATTTTGAGCATTTAGCAATACAGAAGGAGCATGGCATACCGCAGCTATTGGTTTTTTATTTTTCCAAAAATCTTCTATAAGTTTTATAGAGTGTGCATCGTTGGTTAAATCCCACAATGGCCCATGCCCACCAGGGTAAAAAACACCATCATAATCTTCCTCTTTTATTTCACTTAATTTCATACTATAAGCTACTTTATCAATCGCATCAAAATCTTTATAAAATCTTTTTGTAGCATCTGTTTGCGCTTCTGCTGCTTCACTTGCAGGGTCTACGGGTGGCTGACCTCCAAGTGGAGATGCAATCGTTACCGTAGCACCTGCATCTACAAATACATAATATGGTGTTGCAAATTCTTCTACCCAAAAGCCTGTTTTCTTTCCTGTGTTTCCTAGCTCACTATGTGAAGTGAGTACCATTAATATTTTCATATTTTTTATGTTTTTATTGTTGTTACTAATTCATGTTAAATTATTACATGCTAATTTTTATAAATTATTAAATTTTAATACTATTGAGATGTCAGGTTAGGCTTATCGAGGTAGGTCTACTTAAATAAACACGACTTCGATAAGCTCAGGCTGACATAATTTTATTTCGAAAATATATTATGCTTCCACAATCATTTTTTTCAATATTTTTTCCTTCAAACATTCCAAGAAAAGCTTTTGGCAAATTATCAAACCCATCTTCTATGGTTTCTTTGTATTTTAATTTCCCTTCATTTATGTGATGCGAAAGTTGCTTGCTAGCTTCTTCATAATGTTCTGTAAAATTGCCAATAATAAAGCCTTGTATTAAAATGCCTCTTATAAGTAGCATTGGCTGTAAACGAAGGCTAAAAAATATTTTAGCATTTTTATATAATGCTATTTGCCCACAAAACTATGCGTCCGTTAAAATTCATATTGCCAATAACAGCATCAGATATTTCACCAACTACAGCATCAAAATAAATATCTATTGTATGTGGTCAAATATTGGCAATATCTACACTTATACCTTTAGGTGTTTTATAATTTATAGCTTCATCAAAACCTAATCCTTTTTTTAAAATCGTAGCTTTTTCATCAAAGCCTGTAATGCCTATTACTCTACAAACAACTATTTTTACAACTTGCCCTACTACAATACCTATAGCACCTACTGCTATAAACACTACCACTGTTTCTCCTTTTTGTAGTTTGCAAATTTTCATTAAACCAAAATATGCTGTAAGTTCAGGCATACCAAGTACACCTAAATAATAACTTTTATTTGCAGCGTTTTTATCTACCTGTAGCAATGCAGTGCCATCGTGTATGCATATTTCTTACTAAAGTAGCATTCCCTATACTATATCGCCAGCATCATATTTTTTCGATTTGCTTTCCACAACTTCTGCCTCTACCCTTCCATCAATGCGTTCATTTATTTTAAAAGCCGCTACTTAAGATTTAGATTCATACATTCTGCCCCTCATGTAAGGGTCTACAGAAAAATATAATGCTTTTAGTAATACTTCATCCTCTTTTAAAGATGGCAATTCAATTTCATTAGTTTTAAAATCAGTAGGTGTTGGCTTTCCTGTTGGTCTTGCTTGTGAAACGATTTATTTTGTTTTCACAAAAAATATATTTAACAATTTTTTAAAGCCATCCATACAATTATAAAAATTACAACAGTACTTAAGCATCCACCGCCTAATTTTTTTGCAGTTACACCTGCAATCAAACCTTTAAATATATTATTCATAATTTAATTTTCTAAATATTCATCCTTTGGTTGTATTGTAGTAGAGTCTTTTGTTATTCCTCTAGTAAAATCGATATCTACTTTATCACCACCTAAGTCTCCATCTTCAATTTTTTTAATTATTGTTTTAATATGTGGGTTTTGTATTTCTGCTTTTGGTGATGGCATCTCTTCGTTATTAGGTTCATTGTTACCATCTTTTTGTCTTTCTTGTTTTTCTTGTATAGAAGGTAAACCTTCTTGTTCATCACCTCCAATTAATGGTTTCAAGGGATACTCATCATTATTTAATCCATCTTGTAAATCTTTGTCGTTTTCTATATTCATGTTTCTAGTTTTATATATTTTGTAAAATGTGTTTCGAACTTATTGGAATATTTAAAGCATTGACAATTTATACCCCACCAACGAAATGTTTTTGTGATTGAAAAGCTAATGGTTGGTGGTGATACCAAACATTAAAAAATTATTTGCAAATTTGTTATGCTATAAAATGCGCTTCCGAACTAATTGGAATATTTAAAACTTTGGATATCAAACAATTTTTCTCTGCAATCTTTGTGATAACTTCAAAATCCGTAGCATTTATACCAGATACAGCCCCTTTAATGTTTAAATGTATTTTTGAAATACTCATACCTTCTACAGTTAATGTAGCTTCGGTACTAAGGCTTGTAGGTATCAACCCTTTTTCAGTGAGCTTAGCGCAAACCGCCATGGTAAAGCATCCTGCATGTGCAGCCGCCAATAGTTCCTCAGGGTTTGTGCCTTTTTCTCCTTCACCAAATCGTGTTTTGTAACTATAATTGGTATTTTCTAAAATACCACTTTGTGTGGTTAGCGTTCCTTTGCCTTCTTTAAGGTTTCCTATCCAATGTGCTTTTGCAGTACGTGTCATATTATACAAATTTTATTTTTTTTATTATAGGTAGTTATCCCATTAAAACGAAATTTAAATCGTAATGGTTGGTTGGGACAGTAACCATTAAAAAAATTATTTACCAAAATCATATCTATCAACTCTTATGCACCACTGCAATTCCTTAATAAAAACAGCGGCTAAAATATCAGTACCAACTTTATCAGTTGCATTGCCATCCACATCGTAAGCACTTGTAACATTTGGTACACTAAACATTTCTGTAATTGTCCAAGCCTTCATTTTCCATAAAGAAAATTGCAAACTAACCAATGCTTGAGTACCTGCAAAAGGACCAGATGAAACAGTTACAATCCCAACTGGCTTGTGTCTCCATTCATCATACAATAAATCAACAGCATTTTTTAAACTTGCAGGCATACCACCATTGTATTCAGGCAGCACAATTATAATGCCATTCGATGCTTTTATTTTTTCTGCAAAAACTACTGCATTTGCAGGAGGATTTCTTTGAGATTTTAAAACATTTTTAAACAATGGAAAATCGTATGGTTTTAAATCTACAATTTCTGCAATTGCAATATTATTCTCATTCAAATATTTATCAAAATACTTTGCCACTCTATGGCTATTTCTTTCTTCTCTTATACTTGATGAAATGATGGATATTTTATTCATGTTATTTTGCTATATGTTTATTTAATTGGATGGTGTTTTCGCCACACAATAGTTTAATGTTTGGTGTGTACACCAACCATTAGAAAATATAATTATTTTTTATCCCAACCATTTTCCATTTCTTTATAAGCCTTTTTAGAAACAGTTGATTTACTTTTTGATGTAGAAGTACCTGCTTTCTTTTTTGCATATATATTTTCAACTAAAGAGTTTTTATGTGTAGCAGCTTTTTTAGGAACAGCTTTTTTTACGGTAGCCATGAAAATATTATATATATAATAAAAAAATTAATTTGTAAAGGTGATAATCATTGCATCATAACAATTATACAATTATATAAAAAAGTTACATTATTTACTGATTACGTAAAAAGGACAAAAAAATAAGAAGTAATGTGCTCTTGATTTTTCAATTGATTTTCATTTTTCTGTACTTAATAATAGAAAGTATAGTTTTAATATATTAAATCCAATACTAACAAAAAACGAATTTCAATTTTTCCTGTCCCAAAAATCGGAAAGCATTTCGAAGGCTGGTTTTTATAAGCTCATCGGTTTCTACAAGATTGTATGCCGACAAAGGCATGCTCACACTAACAACATTCTTGATAAGACTATTTATAATTTATAAATAATATTACTTTTTGAATGTGCAATAATTAATGCTGATAAAAACCATCAAATATATTTTACAAATTCAGCTTACCCTCTTTTACATCTAAGTGCTCTTCACCAGTAGCCAATGATGCAATCATTTTAAAAAAATTAATCATTTTATTTCCTTCTACATCCCAGTAGTAAGCTGACTTACTAGTTACTTTTACAATACTTAAACTTGGGTCATCTTTTCCTTTTGTAAACCAAACTTTTACTAAGGGCGTCCATAATTCTTCTACTTTTTTGTAATCAATTATTATTTCGGCTTCGCCGTTTAATACTAAATATTTGCTCTTACTTGGGTCTGCAAATAATAATTGTACTTTATTATCTTTTTCTATTTCTTTATTTTTTTCGCTGTCCTTATCACTAAAAAAACCAAAGGTTACCTTCGTCATCTACATCTTGTGTACTCATAGGCCTTGTTGTAGAGCCATCATTAGTTTTTAAGCTAGTACAAAAAAGGCAAATATCTATTTCCTTCACAAGTTTTTTTACTTTATCTATAGCCTCTTTGCCTTGCAAATTTGTTTCATTATTCATAACACAATATTTTAAAATTAAGGTTTTGTAAAGGTCTAATTCTTACCCAATATAAAAGTTACACAATTAATAAAAAGAATTATACTATTCGCAGATTCCAATATTTTTAGTGATATAAATATTAAGTTTTGAAATACAATATATTTTCATTTTTAAATAAATAAAAATGGGAATAATGCAATAATTTAAAAAAATATTGTAAAAAAGTTTAGTTATAGAATTTGAATTTTGCAAATAATTTTTTAACTATTAACTATTTGCAATGAAAATAAATAAAGAGATTAGTAATTTGGCAAATGCCAAAATACATAGATATAAAACATTTAAAGATTTTAATAAGAAAGCACCTGACCCTAAAAATCCTACACAAATAGTAGTTAGGTGCAGCTGCAGTGCCAAAATCAACATTTGATTTTACAGTTTGAAATGGAAGTGATACTGTTCCATTTACTGGGTAAATTTTAAGCTATGCAATACAACTTGCGATGGCACAAAATTTTGAAGATACAAGCACAAGAGCTTACTAAGGGCAATCTGCTAATTTGCAAAGTAATAGAACTGCACTTACGGCTGTATTATACATTCATTCAATAGAAGCAAAGAATGCTGCACAAATAAGGCAAATGAGAAGAGCATTAGATGCCACTATTCCTGCATCGAAAAACCCCTTAAAACCTTGGATTACGTTAAACTACAGTGGCATTGATTTTCACACCTACACAAGCTAATATAAATTTAAGTTTTGTTGGGGATGAAGCAACTACACAAGTTAGTGTAAATATTGTGGGGCATAGTTGTGAATTTAATACTGCAGATGCTGCTTTTAAAGGGTTCAATGAACCATTAACGGCGGCTTAAGTATTGGCGATAGTAGCCCCATTTATAGTGTAAGAAAAAAATTAGTTAATAAAAACTTTTTAAAAATTAGATTTAAAAAATTCTACCATGAAATTTTAAATATTTTTTACGTAAACGATATAAATAAATTTTGATAATTAAATAATTCATTATATTTAGAATGGTAATCCAATCGCAATATTCACAATTAAATTTTCTCTTCGCCAATTATTATCTCCTAAATTTATTTGCTTAAAAGCCCAACGCTCACCATTTGGCAAATAAGGTTTTCTTAATGGTACACCAAGGTCTAATCTTACTATTAAAAACGAAGCATCAAATCTTAATCCAACACCACTTGCTACTGCTATTTCTTTTAAAAAGGTTTTACTTAGTTGTCCTTGTATACCAAAAAGAGTTGTATCTTTTGTCCACACATTTCCAGCATCTATAAATACAGCTCCGCTAAATTGTTTTGTAATGGGAATTCTCATTTCTGTATTAAAAAGTAATTTATAATCACCTCCA
The DNA here is from genome assembly GCA_043765095.1 of Ferruginibacter sp. Classification (GTDB taxonomy): domain Bacteria; phylum Bacteroidota; class Bacteroidia; order Chitinophagales; family Chitinophagaceae; genus Ferruginibacter. The sequence goes on along the minus strand of JAYUJS010000070.1, from coordinate 2,543 downwards.
ATTATTTGAAAAAATCGTTGGTCATCTATCGTAGGCTTATAAGTACCTGGGCCGAGTGTGCGGGTACGAAATCCACGTATAGAGCTAGAGCCACCTATTGTATATAGTTTTGAAAATGGTAATAATTTAGAGTTGTTATAAGGCAAGCCTATACCAATTTGTAGCCTATTTGCCCACTCCACATTGTTGTACATTTTTCTTGTAAAATGATAATCTGCATCCAATTTTACAAATTGTGCATATGGTACTCCAAGTATATTTTTTGAACGATATTCTTTTCCACCTGTTAAAAGCCCTGCTACATTGCCAGACACATCTACACTTGCAATAAAAAAACTTTTATTTCTGCCAGCTCTAAAACTACTGGTACGGGTATATGAAAAAAATGTACCCAATACAGACTCTGAATATACAGACAATAATAGCGATGGATTTAAAGCAATTTCTTTTTTAAATGAGTCAGTAATATTAGCCGCTTGCAAATAGCTTACTGCTATTGGTGCTAGTGTAAATTCTGTTTTTAAGGTAGGTTTCCATGAAAATTCATATTGAAAATGAAATAAATTTTTCACAAAGAAAATATCTTTTTTAAACCATTCATAGCCTAATAGCAAAGTAGTTTTTGGAGGATAAAAATTGTTTTCTTTTATCTTAAAAAATGGTATTGCATACCTAGGTATTGTTAAAGAAGCCTCTGCACCTAATCTTAAATTCCTTATTCTTATATCACTTCTTGTAGAAGTTTCATAACCTCCATAAATTTTTCCTCCTAATTGTTCAGCACCCTTAAATGTATTTCTATTCTTCCAATTTAAGCTAAGTTGTGTACCTATAAAATTATCCTCTTTTGTAGCACCATCAAGCTGAAATTGTAAAAAATTTTTTTTTGCAGCAGTAAGATAATAAAATACGTTTAAGAGATGTACAGTATCTCTTGTTGAAGAATCTTTTGCTACTTCAAATTTATTTTTTACAAACTTAAATGCTCCCAAACTAATCATTCTATTAAGGGTAGAATTTTGTAGTGTGCTGCTGTAAATACTATTAGGCCTATAAGTTATAGCAGTTGCAAATAAATTAGGTTTAAAATTATTAGCTCTATCATTTATTTTTAATTTTTCAAATAAAATAAAATTATACTTGGAAGTATCAATACTTTTTGGAGTAAGAGAGTAAGAAGGGAAAACAATAATATCATTTATTTTATAAACATGTTTTGCATTATCAGGTATTGCTTTTTTTATGTTTAAATAAAGGTTTATTTTTCTATTGCCCACGGTACTATCTACATAAGCCATTATGTAATCAGGGTTAAAGAAATAGTAACCTTTTGTTTTTAAAAATAAATCTAGCCTATCCCTTTCAGTAGTTATATCGCTTAATCGGTATGGCTTTCCCACTTTTAGCAATCCTCTTTTTTGGCTATTGTTTTCTAGTGTTTTAAACAATGCATTACTATCTCCCACCCAATCAATTTTTGCAATTTTATATTGCGGTTTTACTTGTGCTATATAATTTGCTTTTATAAAATAGCTACCTACGTGGCTTGTATCTCCTTGCACGGTTGTATGAAAGTACCCAATATTTTCCATCAACGATTGCATATTTTCCGCACTTACTTTGGTATTTATTTTGCTTGCAAAAACAGGGGCCTCTCCTAATTTTTTTCTTAAAAATGCTTTTAATCCTGATTCTCTTTTTGGCTGCCCAATTTTGTACCACCACCATACTTTGTAAGGCTGCCCTAATAAATATTTATTTTCTTTTGGCACTACTGCCAAGTTTAATGTTCTTTTAAGTGTTTTTTTTGATGTTGTAGTAGCAGAATCTTTTTCAATTTTTATAGATGCACCTCGGTACAAACGTTCGCCAGCAGGCATATATTTTTGTACACTACAAGATGATAGAAATAATACAATTAATACATTTATTATTTTTAATGCCAACTTCATTTTATAAATTCTTTTTATTTCTTTTAAATAATTCACTAAACTTATCATAGTCCATCGTTACCAAAAATGATACGCCTGTTTCTATTACATACCCATCTACAGTTACTTCAAATTGATTTTTTGTATAAGCCCTTATCATATATTTCCCATCTGTACTTAGCTTGTATGATACCGTTATATCTGGTCTAAAACCAGTATTGCTGCCAGATGATTTAGCCGCAGCATCTTGCCCTTCTACTCCAAAACTTTTTCCTACACTTATTGTTAATCTGTCATTTGCAAATGTTTTACTAACTGCCACATTAAAATCTGTTCGTTGTACATTTCCTCCATTTCTATAATCATTGTAAGCATTTAAATTCAAATCAATATCTATGCCTTTAATTATATCACTAGCTATTTCGTTTATAGTAGATGATAAAAATTGGCTTACACTTTGTCTGGCAATATCATTAAACCCACCACCATTTCCTTTAAAAAAATCGCTACTTTGTTCACTTACAAATTTGCCAAACAACAATAATGAAAACACTTGTTTATTTACACTTGCTGGGTCGTTACGTATTTGTGTTAATTTATTTTCAATAGTCG
>JAYUJS010000069.1:0-1430 GCA_043765095.1 Ferruginibacter sp. | reverse complement strand
ACTCTGTACCAATTTTTATTGGTTGTAGCTGTTGCATCATTGTAAGTATAACTTTGGTTTGTACCATTATTTGCTGCTGCATTTTGTGTGCCTATTGCTGTAAAGTTTATACCATCATTGCTATGCTCTATGGTATAGTTTGTAACTGCCGTTTCGTTTTGTACAGCCCAGCTTATTTTTACTGTTTTGTTTGCATTTCTTACGGCTGCAATATTCTCAAATGCTGTGTTTAATATTGCTGCGTACACAATCATAAAACGATCTACTGCTTTGCTTGCTGCATCTGCTGTAATTGTAAAATTAATATTTGTTACCTCTATAAAGCTTACTGGCGTTCTTGTATTTAAATATTTATCTACCAACGTTGCTTCTAAGTTAGGACAGTTTAATACCGATGGGTCGATAGCTAAACGATAGCTTGCCACTCTCATACCTTGTATGTTTAACTGCAAGGTATCTGTTGCTTGTATGTGTGGTCTGCGTTCTACTATCAGGTTTAAATTGTTGCTTTTTATCGAAATATTATCGTAAGAATTATTTATTTTTCTTACATCATAATTGTCTATACCTGCACTAAAACTATTGTTGTAATTTAGTTTTAAACCATCTGCCAAATACTCATTGCCATTTATATCGTTCGAAAACAAATTTATTTCTAAAGTAGGAATTGTAACACCTGGGCGGCTTACTAAAAAACTTCCACTTGTTTTATCCCCTTCTTTAAACGTTACTGTTGCCGCTGTGGTGGTAGAGTTATTTTGAAAAAATACTGCCTCGCCACTTTCTATATAATCTCTTATTGCTCCGCCGGGCATTGTGTAATGCATTGTACTTGCATCCCATATATAGGTCTCATATTTTCCTGCATTGTGCAAACCTGCACTATCTGGATTCCAAACCGTAAACGCATTTACAACATCTACTGATCTTGTAATCGTACTCACATTTACTCTCGATGCATAGGGATTACCAACTGACTCAAATCCTACTGATGTGCCTGCTCTTCGTGGTATCGTAAAAATTTGATTCCCGGTACGCAATTCTCCCTTTATGCGTAAATTAGTTATGCCTTTTAAACCTGTTATTGCTGCCTGTGCTCTATCACCTCTTACAAATACAAAGTAACCTTGGGTATTTGCGATTAATTTTGTATTGGCATTTACTACATCCGTAAAAGAATTATTAGTAGAATTATACGCTTTCATACCTGCTCGTATTGTATAATCATCTAAAACGCCTGCTGCTCCATAAGGGCCTACATTGCCTCCCAAACGGGTACCATAGCCTGTACTTGTAAATGCACTACCACCTGTAAGTGTTCCTTCTCTCCATGCTTGTGATACTGTAGGTGATGTAGCTATTTTTACTGGTGTAGCTAATAATCTCCATGCTGATTTTGCTTGCATATATCGCTCTACATTTACTTTGCC
>JAYUJS010000068.1:0-1430 GCA_043765095.1 Ferruginibacter sp. | reverse complement strand
AAACTGACCAAAGTACCAGCTAAAAAGACGCTATGATTGGCACACAATATACCACCAAAGATTGTGCATTGTGCTCCAAACCAGACACCATCTTCTATAATAATTGGTTTCACCATCAAATCGAAAGTTGGTTTAGTATAATCATGGTTGCCGCATAGTAATAATGCACCTTGAGAAATACAAACATTATTCCCAATTGTTACATTATCTAAATTATCTATCCAAACATTTTCACCAATCCAAACATTATTTCCAATTTGCAAAAACCAAGGGTATTTTATATTTACATAAGGTTTTATGTAAACCCCCTGCCCTATTTTAGCTGAAAATAATTTGAGCAAAAAAACTTTTAAACTATAAAAAGGAAACCAACCAGATTTAAAAAAAAATACATTTACAAAATACCATAGTATTCTTTTTATAGATGAGCCAGGTTTGTACCAATTATTATTATATTTAGATAAATCTACTTTCATTTAATAGGTGGCTTTATATGTTTTTCAAACAAAAATATCATAAAGAAAATAAATGAGTATGCAATAATATTAAACCATGTGTGATGGTTCCACCCAAAGGGAAAATACCATCCTTTATTTGCAGCCACTAGCACCAAACTTATTCTTGCCACATTCAATAACCATAGAGAAAACAAACCTCCAACAACCCACACAATTTTCATTTTTACGTTTGTAAAAGATGCTAATATGTATGCTAACCAAAAACTCATTACAGCAAACCCAAGGCATGCATATACAATACGTACACCTCTACCATCAATTGCCTTTAATAAATAATCATCTACACGTACCGTTTGAAAGTTTAAATGATGTAAAAAAAACTTAGAAGACAATATTAGAGAACTCCTGAGCCATGAAGCAATATTAAAATATTTTTCTACAAATGGGCTATAAATACCGCCAGGAATAGAGATGCCAATAATAATTTTTGTAAAATAATAACAAAGCAAATAAATACCAATAAATAAAGCAGTAAAACGAATAAATTTATTTTGTTGTAATATTTTTTTAAATGCTATAAACATAATAAATTATGATATTCTTTTATTAAATTTTTAGTATTATTTCTTTTATTAAAATAACAAATTGAAGCGGTTGAATACTTTTGATATTCATCATTACTAAGCTTTGCAAAAAATTCAATAGCATTTAAAATATCAATTTTAGTTTTTTCTACATTTTCGCCAGCATTGTTTTCTTTTAAAAAATTCCAAGGAGTGCCATGGCTAGTTATTACTGGTTTACCCATTCCCAAAGCCTCAGCTATTGCATGCGCAAAATTTTCACTTTTACTGGGCATTATAAAAATATGGTTTTCAGCTAAAGTATTTTGAACATCTTCCGGTGCTAATTCATTCCAATATTTTACAATTATATTGGAGGGCATATTTTTTATTAATTGCAAACACTCTT
>JAYUJS010000067.1:0-11201 GCA_043765095.1 Ferruginibacter sp. | reverse complement strand
TTTTTAATGGCATTTATTTGTTTTAGTGCTTTTGCACAACCTTCTACACCTCCAACATCACCCACCAAAGCAGCAAGCGATGTAATTTCGTTGTTTAGTGATAGTTATACCAATGTAGGTGGTATTGATTGGTTTCCAAATTGGGGACAATCTACTGTTGTATCTGATATTGCTATTTTTGGCAATAATATTAAAGTATACTCTAACACCAACTATCAAGGTGTACAATTTGCAACAGCAATAGATGCATCTTCAATGACAAATTTACATTTAGATATTTGGACAGCTAATTGTACCGCTTTTGATGTGTTTCTTATAAATACTACTCCTGGCACTGTAGAGCAAAAAATAACGTTAAACCCTAATAATACTGGATGGAATAGTTTTGATATTACTTTATCGCAATACAACAATATTGTATTAAGCAATATTGGTCAGTTTAAATTTGTAGCAACACCTTTTGGTGGAAGTAATTTATATATTGATAATATTTATTTTTGGAAACCTTCAAATGTACCAACAATTACTGGTTTTAGTGTGCCTTCTCAACTAGTAGGAGCATCAGCATTTACAATTACAGCGCCTACTAGCAATAGCACAGGTGCATTTACTTACACAAGTGCAACCCCAAGTGTGGCAACTATTGCTGGAAATGTAGTAACAGTTGTTGGTGTAGGAACATCTATCATAACAGCTAATCAAGCAGCAGCAGGTGCTTATTCCGCTGGTTCTACTGCAGCACAATTGGTAGTTTCTTATCCTCCTCCTACGGTAAATGCTCCCATTCCTACTAAAGCTTCTGCTGATGTTATTTCTGTGTACAGTAATACTTACACTGACTTAGCTGGTACTGACTTTTTCCCAAATTGGGGGCAATCAACTTATGTTTCTGAAATATCAATTGCAGGTAATACAATAAAAAAAATGGATAATTGCAATTATGAAGGTACACAGTTTGCTTCCCCAATTAATGCTTCTACTATGCAAAATTTGCATATTGATATTTGGACTCCAAATTGTACAGTTTTTGATTTGTATTTAATAAACGCTGGTGGCACAGAACAAAAAGTTTCTTTAATGCCAAATAATACTGGGTGGAATAGCTTTGATATCGCTTTATCACAATACACAGCAATTAATTTGGCAAGCATTATTCAGTTTAAATATGTGTCTACTCCATTTGGTGGTAGCACTATTTACTACGACAATGTATACTTTTGGAAGGTAGCTAATCCACCTACGATTACTAACTTTACAATACCTACAAAAGTTGTGGGAGCAGTACCATTTATAATAACAGCACCCACAAGTAACAGTAGCGGAGCATTTACTTACACAAGTGGAAATACAAGTGTAGCTACAATTGTAGGCAACACAATTACGGTAGTAGGTGCAGGCACTTCTATTATAACAGCTACTCAAGCAGCTGCTGGTGGTTATGGTGCTGGTTCTATAGCTACTCCTTTTGTTGTAACTGTAGGCTCTATAATGATTGCAGCCCCTGCACCTACAGTTTTAGGTACAAATGTACTATCATTGTTTAGTGATACATATATAAATGTATTAGGTATAGATTGGTTTCCAAACTGGGGTCAATCAACGGTTGTAAGTGATACCAGTATTGTAAGTAATAACACAAAAAAATATTCAACTACTAACTATCAAGGTATACAATTTGCTGCGCCGCTAGATGTATCTACTTTTGATAAATTGCATTTAGATGTATGGACACCAAATTGCACTTCTTTTAGAGTATTCTTAATAAATACTTCTCCGGCATTGGTAGAGCAAAGTGTAACTTTAACACCTACACTAGGAGGATGGAATAGTTATGATATTGTATTAAGTTCATCATTTAGAGGTGCTGGTACATTAAGTGTGGTTGATTTAACTAATATTGGGCAAATGAAAATAGATGCTCAACCATTTGGATCTAGCACCTTGTATTTCGATAATATTTATTTTTATAAAAATGCGCCATTACCAATAACACTATCAAATTTTACTGCATCTAAAAATAAAAATTTAGTAAATCTTAGTTGGACTACGATATCAGAATTAAACAACAAAGGGTTTGAAATAGAAAAAAGCATAGACGGTTTAAATTATAGCACAATAGGTTATGTAAATGGAAGCGCAAACTCAAGTACAAAAATAAATTATACATCGGTAGATACAAAGCCAATAGCAGGAAATAATTATTACAGACTTAAACAAATAGACATTAACGGAAGATTTACTAACTCAGCAATAGAGGTTGTGAAATTTGTTAAAAGCGATTTATTAAGTTTTTCTTTTTTCCCTAACCCTGCAAAAAATGTGTTGAAAATAAATGTTGGATTAATTGAGAATAATAATGCAACAATAAAACTAATAAACATTTTAGGACAAACCATCGTCTCTCAAAGTATAAGTAAATCATCAGCCAGGTCAACAATTAATTTTGATGTTTCTAATTTAAAAGCAGGAATTTATTATATTGAATTAAATGACGGAGTAAATAAAAATGTGGAGAAAGTAGCAATTAATTAAGCAGAAAAAAATAAATTATGATAAAAAAAAGTTTCTTTTTTGTGTTAGTGTTTTGTGTCTATTGCCTAGCGGCAATAGCACAAGGCGTTACAGGAAAAATAAGTTCGAAAACTACTGGTGAAGCTTTGGTAGGAGCTACCATAACCGTAAAAGGCACGAAGGCAGTAACGAGTACAGATGCTACGGGTAGTTTTACCATTGCGGCGGAGAAAGAGGCAACGTTGGTAATAAGTTATGTAGGCTATAATAGTATTTCTACAAAAGTAAATGCTAGCAATGTTGTAAATGTGCAAATGGTAGAAGTAGATAAAGACCTTAACGAAGTAGTAGTAATCGGATATGGCACAAAAAAGAGAAAAGATTTATCTACTTCAATATCTTCCATCTCATTTAAAGAAATATCAAAAGCACCTGTTGCTGATGCTGCACAAGCTTTGCAAGGAAAAGTATCTGGAGTAACGATTGTGCAAGGGAGCGGTGCACCAGGCGGAACTGGCGGAACTGGTATTAGAATCAGAGGAATATCTTCTTTAACGGGTACAAATAATCCTTTAATAGTTGTAGATGGCTATCCTTTACCTGACCAACAATCAGATAATATATTAAATTCATTTGGTACAAGCGATATAGAAACTATAGATGTTTTAAAGGATGCAGCAGCAGCTTCCATTTATGGTGTAAGGGCATCTAATGGAGTAATTTTAATTACTACCAAAAGAGGTAAAGCGGGAAAAACAAACTTAACAGTAGACGTATATAGAGGGATACAACAAGCATGGCAATTGCCGAAAATGCTTAATGCTAGAGAATATGCTATTTTAAATAGTGAAGCCAATATAGCTAGCGGAAAAACCATTACTCCTAAATTAGCAGATTTTAATGCAATTGAACAACAATATGGTGAAGGCACAAATTGGCTTAACGAAATATTTAGAAAGGCTGCTGTACAAAGTGTAAATCTAACCGCATCTGGAGGTTCAGATAAAGCACAATATTCTTTTTCTGCAGGATATTTTAGGCAAGATGGTATAGTTTATAAAACAGATTTTGAGCGTTTCAATCTTCGTTTTAATGGAGATGTAAAAGTGAGTAATAAAATAAAAATTGGCAACTCATTATCTCTAAATAAATTTATAGAACACGGTACAGACACATATAGTCCGTTTAATAGTGTTGTATTGCTAGCACTTACTGCACCGCCTACTGTAAAGCCACGCAATGCAGATGGCACGTATGCTGGTGGTAATGGTAATATTGATAAATTTAGTGAACCTAATCCAATTTATCAATTAGAAGTGCCAAAAAATACGAATACAAAATATCGTATGACAGGTAATATTTATACTGAAATAAATATTTTAAATGAATTAAAGTTTAAAGCAGTTTTTGGAGGAGATTTTACTTATCAAGAAAATAATAGTTTTAGACCAATAAAAGCTTCTACTGGGGGCGCTCCTTTTGATAGAACTTCGTATTCAGTATTTAAAGGGTTATTTCCAGATTATTTAGCAGAGTATACATTAACGTATGACAAAATATTTTCAAAAAAACATAAGATAAACGTTGTAGCAGGTTACACGTTTCAAGAAAATAGGTATTCCAATTTATCAGCAAGTAGAAGTGGTACTTTTCTTCAATCAATACCAGTTTTAAATAGCCAAATACTTACTATATCAGATCCATCACAAATAGATAACTATGCAGAAGATGGTGTTAATAGTCGTTTAATATCTTACATAGGCAGGGTTAGCTATGATTATGATAATAGAGGCTTCATTGGTTTTTCAATAAGAAGAGATGGTAGTTCTAACTTTGCCCCTCAAAATAAATTTGCAACTTTTTCGTCTATATCCGCAGCATGGAAATTAACACAAGAACCTTTTTTACAAAATATAAAATGGTTAGATGAATTAAAAGTGAGAGCAAGTTTTGGATATACAGGTAATCCAAATGTAAAAGCATACTCTTATATACAAAGTATTAATCAAACATTTCAATACACACTTGGCTCTTCTGCTGGTTCTGGTGGTGTAGTAAATGCTACTGGCATTAGTAGTTCTTACAATCCTAATATTAAATGGGAAAAAAATGAACAATTAGATTTAGGATTTGATGGCAGCATTTTTAAAAATAAGTTAATATTCTCAGTAGATTTTTATCAGCGAAGGTCAAAAGATTTAATATTGTATGTAGCCCCACCATTGGTTTCTGGAACTTATGAAGCTGTTCCTTTTAATACTGGCACACTTCAAAATAGAGGTATTGATTTAAGTTTAAACGCAAGATTATTTTCAAAAAAATCTTTTAGCTGGAATGCTAATGCAATTGTAAGTACGTATAAAAATGAAGTAATTTCTTTAGGCTTATCCTCTCCTTTAGATAATGGTTTTACAAGAATAACTGGCGGTAGTTTAAGAACAACACAAGGAGCACCAGCAAACTACTTTTATGGTTTTGTAACAGAGGGTATTTTTCAAAATTATAAAGAAATAGCAGACCATGCTATACAAACTGCAGGTACTGACCCCACTACAAGCACTGCGCCTGGAGATATTAAATTTAAAGATTTAAATGGTGATGGCATAATTAATGATCAAGATAGAACAAACATTGGAAATTCAAATCCAACTTTTACTTACGGCCTAACAAATACAATTAGTTATAAAAATTTAGAAATTACCCTTTTTTTACAAGGTTCCCAAGGAAATAAAGTGTTAAACTTTACTAGGTGGTATACTGAAGGAGGTGTTAGTAACGGCAATTATTCTAATGATGTTTTAAAAAGATGGGTTGGGGTTGGCACGAGCAATACTATGCCCAGGGTTACATTAGAAGACCCTAATAATAACAAGAGAGTTTCTGATAGATTTGTAGAAGATGCATCTTACTTAAGGGTAAAAAACTTACGAATTGCATATAACATTCCTACTCGCTGGTCAGCTTTTTTAAACTTAAAAAAAGCACAATTTTATGTTAGTGCACAAAATCTTGTTACTGTAACCAATTACACTGGTTTAGACCCCGAAGTAGGGGGAGGGGTTGATTTGGGTTTTTACCCACAAGCGAGAACATTCATTGCAGGTGTAACAGTAGATTTTTAAACAATAAAATGAGTACTATGAAAAAAATATTTTTTAAAAGAGTAAGTTTATTATTTATTGTAAGTACACTTTTTGCACAATGTAAAAAAGATTTACTTTCTATTGATCCAACTATTCCATTAGTATCTGTTGATAATTATTACAAAACAGAAACAGAAATTGTAACAGCAGTTAATGCAATATATACTCCTTTATCTGCAATATATAGTGGCTGTGCATGGCACTTTGGTGATATTATGAGCGATGATGCCGACCTTGGAGGTGGCGGTGGTGGAGATGGTGCAGAAGCTGCAGAGTTAGATAATTTTAGTATGACTTCTTTTAACCCTTTACTTCAAATAATGTGGGCACAATGTTATTTTGGTATATTAAGAGCAAATTTGGTGGTAGAAAAAACACCCCTTGTTGCAGTTATGAATCCTGCTGTAAGAAATAGAAGTTTGGGTGAAGCTAAATTTCTAAGAGGTTTATATTATTTTCATTTGGTACGATTGTTTGGAGATGTACCATTATATACTAACGCAATTACAGCTGAGGAATCTTCTACAATTGCACGCTCACCTAAAGGAGCAGTTTATGCTCAAATAATTGCTGATTTAAAAAGTGCAGAAACTTTATTGCCAATAAATAATCCTTACACCGTAAATACAATAACATACCCAAATGAAGGTAGGGCAACAGTAGGAGCAGCCAAGGGCTTATTAGCTAGTGTATATTTGACACTAGGCGATAAAATTAATGCTGCTGCAAAAGCAAAAGAAGTTATTGATAACGCTTCTAACTATGGCTATGGTTTATGGACTGATTATGCTGATAATTTTAAACTAACTACAGAAAATGGAAAAGAGTCTTTGTTTGAAGTGCAGTACAGAAGTGGTGGTGGTACGTTTTCAATTTATGGTGCAGGTACTGGTATCAATACTTTTTACGGGCCCCGTTACCAAAATATTGTTCCTGAAAGAGGTTATGGCTTTACAGTACCTACCAAAAATTTTGTAGACCAATATGAAAAAACTGGTGCAGGTTACAATACCATTATTGATAAAAGAAGAAACCGTACTATTTGGATACCTGGTGATACTTATGGCACTTATGTACAACCTACCTCTTTAGTAGGTTCTCCTTATGGCTTAAATACAAAAAAATATTTTGTATCTGTAGATGACCCACTAGGTGATGCAGGGCAATGGAGAAGTGCATTAAACGTACCAATTATGCGCTACTCAGAAGTTTTATTAATTTATGCAGAGGCAGCAGGCTCTTCCGTTGGTAAGGGGTCAGCAGATTTGGTAAGAGCAAGATCAGGATTATCAGCATTGCCAATAGGCTTGTCTGATGCTGCTTGGTTAGATGCTATATATAAAGAAAGAAGATTGGAACTTGGTTTTGAAATGCACCGTTGGTACGATTTATTGCGCCACCCAAATCCTAATTATTTTATAACAACAATGCAAGCTGCTGGTAAAACAAATATTAGTGCAAAGCATAGATACATGCCCATACCACAAGGCGAGAGAGATAAGAATGCTAACCTTCAACAGAATGATGGGTATTAAAAAATAAAATTATTTTAAAAAATAAGTATGAAAAAATTAATAAAATTCACCCCTCTTTTATGCATTGCACTTGGCACTTTACTTGTGCAATGCAAAAAAGAAATTGTAGGGCTTAATGGCTCTGCATCTAAGGCAGATTTTACTTTTGTAATAAAACCATTGCAAGATACTTTGCCTTTTACTTATGCTGTTACTTTTGCAAATGTGAGTGAAGAAGCTACCCAATACCAATGGGATTTTGGAGACAATACACCCTTGGCTGCAGAAAAAAACCCAATACACAATTATGTAACAGGAGGCAACTATAGTGTAAGATTAACAACAGTAGGCACTAACGGTAATAATACTATTACTAAAAGAATATTTGTAATAGATGCATGCCAAAATGATTTTTATAACACACTTAGTGGCTGTAATGATAATACGGTATGGACATGGACAAGTGATGCAGATGCTATAAAAGTTTTATCGGCAGATGCCACACAAGTTTATTTTAGTGGCCCCGCTGCTAATTGCCAGTTAGATGATTTGTATAAATTTAAAGTAAATGGAAATTTTGATTATAATGCACAAGGGCAAACCTTTGATGCACAATCTGGCTTTAGCTGTCAAGCGCCGAAGCCCAATGCACCCACATTTAAAGTGATAGCAAAACCAGGGCAGTTGCCAAAAATACATTTAAGTCCTCTTGCTACAGGTATCGGAAAACCATTTATAGGCACTACTGATATTGTAGATGGTAATTTATACACAGTACAAAATTACACTTCCAATAGGCTTACACTAAGAGCAAACTCTGGTGGAAATTTATTAGAAATAAAATTGAAAAAAGTAGAGGTGCTTACCCTAGCTGATGTGAAGGCTTTATTGACAGGTGCGGTAAGTAAAACTTGGAGGCTAGACCCTGCTACTGGAGCAAATCCAATAACAGTAGGCTTAGAAGCTGACCCTGCTACTTACTTTGGCGGCGGACCACTAGATGGTAATTGCCAGAGTGATGATAGGGTTACTTTTACTGCTGCCAATAATATTATTTACAATGCCAATGGTTCAACTTTTAATGGAGGAAACATTACCCCAAATTATAATTGTGGAAGTGATAGGTCATTTAATGTAGCGTATACATTTGCTGCTACCACTGGCGGTGTTGCAGGATTAGGTACAATAAAATTGCCAGGTACTCCGCCTACTACTTTTATAGGTACCACTGACGTTCCAACTGAAAATGTATACCGCATAATAGAAATTTCCCCAACCAAAATGTTGTTGAGAGCTGGTAATGGTTTAGGTACTGTTTTTCAATTCAAATTTATTGCACTTTAAAAATAAAAACTATGAAAATTTTAAATAAATATTTTGTTGCTTTTTTCTTTGTGATAATAACTTTTTTTGCTTGTACAGATAATAAAGTTATACCTGATATAATTCCAACAGAACTTGTGGTAGAAAAAAATTGGCAATTTGAAACAACGCCTTTTTGGCAAGATGATTTTAACACAGGCACTGCGGTAGATGCTACAAAATGGAGTTTTGAAACGGGCGGAAATGGATGGGGAAATAATGAATTGCAGTATTACACCAATGGTAACAATGCCTCGGTAAGCGGAGGTAATTTAACTATTGCTGCAAAAAAAGAAACCTTACAAAATAGAGATTATACATCTACACGTATGGTTACAAAAGGTAAAGGAGATTGGCTCTATGGGCGCTTTGAAATAAAAGCAAAACTACCAAAAGGTAGAGGCACATGGCCTGCAATATGGATGTTAAGTAGCGAAAATACTTATGGGCCTTGGCCAGGTTCTGGTGAAATAGATATTATGGAGCATGTGGGTTACCAACAAGATAATATTTATTGCAGCATTCACACCTCTGCATATAATCATACAAGAGGCACACAAAAAACTACCACTAAATTTATAGCTGGCGCTACAGATGATTTTCATATTTACAGAATAGACTGGACACCTTATGCGGTGCGTGGGTTCATAGATGGAGTTTCTTATTTTGAATTTTTAAACAACAATACTGGTTTTACTGCATGGCCTTTTAACAAGCCATTTCATCTGTTATTAAACGTAGCAGTTGGCGGTGACTGGGGTGGAGTGCAAGGAGTAGATAATACTATTTTCCCTACAACGATGCAGGTGGATTATGTGAAGGTTTATAAAATGATTCCGTAAGGGTAAGAAAAAGTTTAAACTTAAAATGCGTCATGCTATGCTTGACGAACCCGAGTTTAAATAAGCACACCAGCTTAAACAAGCTCCCCTTAACATACTTTATAATTCGAACAATTATGAATTGGTACTTTATTAAAAAAAAATTTCAATAATATAAACTGGTTTCAAATTTTCTTGCTAAAAATCTCAACATGAAAAAAATATACTTTTTCTTTTCAATTTTGCTTTGTTCTTTAGTAACAATTGCCCAAACCCAAATGAATGTGCCCGTAACATTTGATGATGCTTCTGTAAACTATGGTCTTGTTGGCTTTGGTGGTGCAGAGCAAGCTACTGTTGTAATAGACCCAACGCTTGCAACAAATAAAGTAGGTAAAGTTATAAAAACAAATACTGCAGAATTATGGGCAGGTGCCTCTATAACAGCACTAGCAGGTACTGTACAATCTAGTTTTGCAAACGCAATACCTTTTACAGCTTCGGAAAGAAGAATGAATGTGAGGGTATGGAGTCCGCATGCAGGTATTTCTTTAAAATTAAAAGTAGAAGATAAAAATGACCCAACTAAAAGTTGTGAAACAGATGTTACTTTATCTGTAGCTAATGGATGGCAGACAATGGAATTTAATTTCAATAATCAATCAGCAGGTACGGCTGCATTTAATGCTTCAACTACTTATAATAAGGCGTCTATATTTTTTAATTTTGGAGTAACAGGTGCTACAGCTGGGGAAAGAATTTATTATTTTGATGATGTGAAATTTGGTGCTGCAAATGGCGGTGGTACTTCTACATTACCAACATTACCATTAGATTTTGAATCGGCTACATTAAATTATTCTTTTACAGATTTTGCTGGTGGTGCTACTACTAAAATTTCTAACACACAAATAAGCGTGCTTAATACAAGTGCTAATGTTGCTAAAATGATAAAAAGTGTTGGGGAGGTATATGGTGGAAGTTTTATTACTCTTGATGCACCGATGAATTTTAGTGTAAACAAAACATTTAAGGTAAAAGTATTTTCACCAAGAGTAGGCGCAAAGCTTTTATTGAAAGTAGAAAATGCCTCGGATGCTAGCATAAATTTTGAAAAAGAAGCAACCTCCACAGTAGCTAATGCGTGGGAAGACTTGACGTTTGATTATTCTGCCATCAGTACCACAAATCAATATAGTAAAGTGATATTTATTTTTGATTTAGGAACTATGGGCAATGGTACAGCCAATTTTACTTGGTTGTTTGATGATGTAAGATTAACTACAGCTAGTGGTGGAACATTAACCCAAATGAACGTACCCGTTACATTTGATGATGCTATGGTAAACTATGGTCTTGTTGGTTTTGGAGGTGCGGAGCAAGCTACGATTGTAACAGACCCAACCCTTGCTACAAACAAAGTAGCAAAAGTTATAAAAACAAATACTGCAGAATTATGGGCTGGTACTAGCATTACTGCACTAGCAGGTACATTGCAAACAAGTTTTGCAAATGCAATACCATTTACAGCTACTGAAAAAAGAATGAATATAAGAGTATGGAGTCCACATGCAGGTATACAAGTAAGATTAAAAGTAGAAGATAAAGCAGACCCTACTAAAAGTTGCGAAACAGAAGCAACGGTAACGGTAGCAAATGGCTGGCAAACATTAGAATTTAATTTTGCAAACCAAGCAGCAGGTACAGCAGCTATGAACATTGCTTTCAGTTATAACAAAGCATCAATATTTTTTAATTTTGGTGTAACAGGTGCTGTAGCGGGAGAAAGAATATATTATTTTGATGATGTGAAATTTGGAGGTACAACAATACCATTAGCACCAACAGTT
>JAYUJS010000066.1:0-3909 GCA_043765095.1 Ferruginibacter sp. | reverse complement strand
TAGAGTTTCTCAGTTATAAATAAAATACCCCAAATTAGTTTTTGAATAATAATAGGGGGTAGTAACTTCTTATTCTTACCTCACCTCCTCCTCCAATTTTTTACCCAACTCCTCTCCCCTCAAATCAATAGCAATAATTTTACCAGTTGGATCAAGCAATAAATTAAACGGTATTGATTGAACACCATAAGCCACAGCTGCTTCATTTGCCCAGCCTTTAAGGTCACTAATATGTTTCCATATAAGATTGTCTGTTTTTATAGCTGCTAGCCATTTATTTTTATCTTCATCAAGCGATACCCCCAATATTGTAAAGTTTTTTGTTTTGTATTTATTGTAGTTTGCTACTACATTTGGGTTTTCTGCACGACATGGGCCACACCAGCTTGCCCAAAAATCTATCAATACATAATTGCCTTTTAAGCTGCTTAGCGAAAATGGGTTCCCTTCGGTATCCTTAAGAGTAAAATCTGGTGCCATATTACCTACTGATATTTTTCCTACTGCTTTTTCTTTCCCCTTTTCAGCAAGCGCTGGTGGTGCATCTTTCTTAGATATCATTTCGTTGATAATGGTAATTAATCCCGTCATTCCTGCATGTGTAGGATAGCGCTTTGCTAGTTTTGGTAAAACAGTTTTTAATTCAGCAGGATCTATACCTCTAGTGTAGCCTAGTGCAAACATTGCTACCACTGGGTCTGCAATGCTATCTATGCTGCGTACAATAAACTTTTTAAAACTGGTAGCATTATTTGTAAGGCTTGTTACTTTAACTGCTACAAGACTATCCATTTTTTTATTCTTTTTTAAGCTATCTATTTCTGTAGATAAATTATTAAGTGCTTTTTGCTTTGCATCTATTGCTACTAAAAAACTTTTAAACGTTTTATTAGCTGGCGTATTAAAATTTGGACCATCAAGGCTTATATCATTTGCATCTGCCGAAAAATTAATATTGCTTTTATCATTTATAAAAATAAATCCCATTTCTTGTTTTTCTAATCGAAGCCTATACAAACCTTCTTCACTACCTGTTGCTGCTACTTCAAATTTACCCGCTTTTATCTCAGCAGTATCTAGTACCTCAGGGTTTTTTTCGCTAAAAAACAATTGCTCTAAATATACTTTTTGGTTCTCCGCATTTTTCAAATTTCCTTGTACGGTAAACTTTCCCTTTTCTTCTTGGTTGTTGCATGCCAGCATTGTTGCAATAATGCAGAGTGATAAAATTATTTTTTTCATTTTAATAATTGTTTTTGCAAAAGTACATATTGTATGTTAAGCTATAAAATAGTTATTTGTTACTTCATTTAGCTTAACCTAATACATTGTCAAATTAGATATTTTGAGAAATAGAGTTGATGAACTTAACTCAAATTTTATTTAAAATGCCCACTTCACAAATATTATATGTTAGTAATAAATTTTTTGTAATAAAAATTTATATTAAAAAAAATTGATGATTTATTTTACAAAATTATTGGAGCAAAAATAGAAGTGTATGAAATTTCGATGGCTGAATTGCTTGAAAGTATTTGTATAAAGTGTTTAATGCGTTAATTAATAGTCAAAAATTTTCCATCTCAAAATGAAGTAAAACGAACATTTGGTTACAAAATTTAGGGTATCTATTGATTTAAGATATGGCTTATTTATATACAATTGAGTGATGGTAGATATGAAGGCAGTGCAGGAAGTAATAATTTTTTTTAAGGTCAAATTAATATCAGCAATGAAACTTTCAAAAACACCAAATGGTATGCTTGTAAATTTTAATGTAAATAATGAAAGAAGTTTACTGGTCTTTTAAAAAAATTATTAGAATTTAATTGAAGAAATTTAATATATATTTCAAAAGTTAAAAACCTCGCTTATAGAGAAAGAGAAAATTTTCAGAAGAAAAAAATTCTCTAATTTTTTTAATTTTGTAGTGGAATTATTAAAATAAATTTGAGATAGAGGCTTAGAATTATGAACTTCTGTTTTTCTCTAAACCTCTATGTTAAAAGTTTATTTAAGTTACAAGTTCAAATTTGTATAAAATTTTAGTGTAAAATTATGTATATCATTTTTAGAAGGAAAATAGTCTCTAATTCCCCAAACCTCTATGTTAAAAATTCAATTAGCTTACAGTTAAATTTTATTCAATCAAAGTTTTTTTTATAACTCGACCGTTTTCAATTTTTTTGGTATTTTAATGGAAAACTCCATTTCTTTTCCATCTCTTTTTATTTTTATGTTATAAGAATTATTTTCTTTATTTTCTTTTAGTTCTTCTCTTGCTTCGTCAGTATTGGTTATTTTTTTGCCAGCTATTTCTATTAGTACATCATCTTTTAGTAAGCCCGCTTTTGCCGAGGTAGATTCCGCCTCTATTTCTAATATTTTTACACCATTACCTTCTTCAGTATCTTGTATTTTTAAGCCTAGCTTGGGTTTGCGAAAATTAAAGTAATCATTATTATTAAAATTAAAATCACCTTGCAAGTCAAAATCTTTTTGCCATGCTTTATTAGGTATTCTTGGAACTCTAGGCACTTTTAATGAACGAATTTTACCATTTGGCATCACATAAGTAAAGGTTTTATTAGTTGTGAACCTATTTTTTCTTTCACCAATAGTAGCATCTACTTGTTGTTTTTTGCCATCTCTTACAAAATAAACCGTTGCTTTAGCGCCTACTTTCATTGAGGTAATAACTTCGGAAAGTGCAACCATGCCATCTATATTTTTATCATTTACTTTATAAATAATATCATCTAATTTTAAGCCTGCTTTTTCTGCTGGACTAGCTTTTTCTATATTCATTATTTTTGCCCCTTCTTTATTTTTTTCAGTACCTACACCAAGAAAAGGTCTTGTTTTATTACTATCGCCGAAACCATCAAACTTAAAGTTTCCAAGTTTATCTATTGTTATTTCTTTTATACCATTTGGTTCAATATTATCTAGATCATCCATTTCGTCTAGCATTCTATTTCTATCTTCATTCATATGGGTTCTTTCGTCGTTCAAACGGGTTCTATTTTCGTTCATACGAGTAATATCATCATTAAAATCCATCGTTATTTTATTGCCATCTCTAATAATCATTTTGCGATTATTGATGGTAATGCCATCTTCACTAAACTCAGCCATCGGCTTGCCGTTCACTAGCACTTTGCTACCAGTTATTTCTAGTGTTAGCTTTGTGTCTTTATTACCTTTTTTACGGATAATAAGTTCTTGTGTTTCCTTTTGGTTTTTAGTTGCATTACCATCTTTTACAATGATTTCTTCTTTTTCTATTTTTTCAACTTGAGCATATATGGCTTGCCCAAACATACTTGCAAAAAACCAACCTAAAATAGATAATGTGATGTTCTTTTTCATGATGTAAATTTTAAATACGAATAATTTAGTACATCAAATGTAGCAGTATTTTTTGAATTACGAAATATTTCGGAGATTATTTTTTTTGTTTAACATTTCTTTGTATTAAGGAAGATATTTTTAAACACAATAGATATACGTTTTTGTATTCAGATAATTTTAGTATCCAGAGTACATAAAAGTAACAGGCTGTCTTCTATATACTTTTACTGGAATACCAAAGAAACTGGCTGCGGCCCACTTTGGCCCATTTTTTATAACACGAATTGCTTCTGCTTCTAAGCCAAATCCAAAATGCGTTTCAGCCTGAATATCAGATATAGAGCCATCAATATTTACAATAAACCCTATAATAACTTGATATAAACCTGGTATGATACCATTATCAATTCCAACATCTGATTTCATATTTTTTTCTAAATGGTTTTTGAAATTTTCACATGTAGCCTCTTTCAATTCTCTAGTAAAAACTTTTGTTGTAATTGTTTTACCACTATCATATTTATTATAAACACCTTCATTTCCAACAAAATTTGC
>JAYUJS010000065.1:0-1439 GCA_043765095.1 Ferruginibacter sp. | reverse complement strand
ATAATTAAAAATGGAAGTATTTATTTGAAATACATAAGCGCTTTAAAAAATATTAATATAAATTAATTATTTTTTTGTTAACAAGCTAATATCCCTGATGAAGCTTCATTGGCGACGCTCCGTTCATATTTATATTTTCATGTCAGCATATATCTGTTACCTCAAAAAAACATTACTTAAATTTTTTTTTAGTAATATTTAAAAAAACTAAAAAAAACTTGGTATAACTAAATATGTTAGTATATTTGTACTAATCAAATTAGCCATCATGTCACAAGCTGGATTAAATTTAAAATATCTACGAAAACTTCGTGGGCTTACGCAAGAAGAATTTGCAAACAAACTTGGTATCAAACGCTCCCTTATAGGTGCGTATGAAGAAGAACGTGCAGACCCACGTTTGGATGTATTAGAAATTATTTCAGAAATGTTTAAGCTAAGTTTAGATGAACTTTTTTTAAAAGATTTAAGTATAGAAAATGGCAGCTACTTAATGAAACGACGCCAAATGAAAATGGCTGCTGCCAAGGAAGATAGATGTATAATATCTTTTGTACCAGTAAAAGCAGCAGCAGGCTATCTTGCTGGTTATGCTGATGCTGAGTTTATTGATGAGCTAAACACTTTTACTTTGCCAATGCTTGCTGGTGGAAATTATAGAGCTTTTGAAATAATAGGAGATAGTATGTTACCTACACCAAGTGGCAGTATTATTGTAGGCGAAAAAATGGAAAACCTTGACGATGCAAAAAATAATACTGCCTTTATAGTAGTAAGCAGAAATGAAGGTATTGTATATAAAAGATTGGTTAAAAATCCGAAAACCAAAGCTAAATATACTTTAGTGAGTGATAACCCAAATTACCAACCATATCAAGTAAATGCAGAAGATATTATGGAATTGTGGAGTGCACAAGTGGTAATAGGTAAAGTAGCTACCCAACAAAGGTGGGATGTAAATTCTTTAGCTAACTTAGTAAATAATTTGCAGGATCAAGTGAGTACGCTTAAGAAGAAGATGAATTAGAAGAGTACTTAGTATTTAGACATGAGATTTTATATTTTAAAAATATATTCTTGTGAATATTAGCATGAAACAACAAAACCCGTAACTTTATTTATATACATCAATTAAACAAATACATCACTAAAAAAACAGTTATGATTAAATTACAAATTGTAGGACACTTGGGTGCAGATTGCATCGTAAAAGAAGTAAATGGAAAAAACGTTATTAACTTTAACGTAGCTCATTCTGAAAAATACAAAGATGCCCAAGGTAACCCTGTAGAAAAAACGACCTGGGTAAACTGTGCTTATTGGACAGATAAAACTGCCATTTCACAATATTTAACCAAAGGACAAATGGTATATGCAGAAGGAGCACCCGAAGCAGATGGATATACCAATAAAGAAGGAGCCGTTGCTGCTACACTTAG
>JAYUJS010000064.1:0-3919 GCA_043765095.1 Ferruginibacter sp. | reverse complement strand
GTGATACGTTTTCAATATATATTAAATCATACTTCATTCTTTCAATCATTTCTTGTAAAGAAGTTGCATAACCAAATTTAACCATACCCCAGCTTGTGAGCCCCGGTTTTACTTTAAAAAGATATTTATATTCTGGGTTTGCATCTATCAATTTATTTATATAAAATTGCCGCTCTGGTCTTGGTCCTACTAGGCTCATATCTCCTTTGATAATATTCCAAAGTTGTGGTAGTTCATCGAGCCTCCATTTTCGCATTATTTTCCCCCAATTTGTTATTCTTCTATCATCATCACTGCTTAGCATTGGACCATCTTTTTCAGCATCTACAATCATAGAGCGTAGTTTGTACATTTTAAATGATTTTCCTTTGTATCCAATTCTTTCTTGTACAAAAAATATACTTCCTTTAGATGATAATTTTAAACGAAAAATGCTGTAAATAAGTATTGGAAAAACTAGTACGCTACCTAATATAGATAAAAAAATATCTACCATTCTTTTAACATTTTGTTGCCATTGGGGTAGTTGCCCAAAGTGCACGTCTATTAGCGGTACGCCCATTACATTGGTATCTTGTATGTTGCCGCTTATAATATCAAGTGTATCTGGTGTTATTTTTATATTTACATTTTTATTGCTAAGTTTTTGAAGTATAGTTGTGATAACAGTACGCTCATTATTTTCTACGGCAATAATAATTTCTTCAATATTATTTTCAGTAATAATGGTGGTAATATTTTCTAACCCTTTGTATATTTTAATATTTGTATTGGGCAATAATACTTTATTACCATTCAGATTTATAAAATGAGTAATTATATAGCCAGAGTTATCATTTGTTTTTACAAATTCTTCACAAAATTGTTGTGCTTTTTTGCCAGAGCCTATTAGCAAAGAATTGAAATAAACTTTTTTATTATGTAACTGTTTTTTTATAAAAGAAAGAAAAATCATTCTTACTAAACAACTACAAAATGTTAATGGAAATAGAAGAATATAAAAATCTTGATAGTAATCGTAATTATTTGTACGAGGGTTTTTTAATATAAAAAAAAATAACAGTACTAGGCTACCGATAAGGCTTACCACAATCGTTTTAAATAATTCTGCTACCCTTGATTTTTGGTAGAGGTTATTATATGTACCAGTAAGAAAGTGTAAACTTACCCATCCAACAGTGTATAAAAAAAGCCCCAAATAAAAACCTGATGGCATTGTAAATGAATATCCTTGAAAGTAAGATCTTAAATAATAAAATGCTATCCATGTAAATATTGCTACTGCAGTATCAGCCATTATGTACCAACTAATATGTACCCTTGGTTGTTTCAAAATTAGTTAGCAGTTTTATTTATTTTATTAAGTATTTGGTGTGCTACTTCCATGGCTCTGTAGCCGTCTAATATTGTAACGGGCGTTTCAGTATTATGCATAATTGCATTTTTGAAAGCAACTAGCTCATCTTTCATAGCATTTGTATCTGCTACTATTGGGTTAGAAATAGCAACTGTTTTTTTGCCTTTTGCAGTATCTATATCAAATGTAAAAACTCCTGTATCATCGCCTGCATTTTGCCTAATAATTTCGGTTTTCTTTTCTAAAAAATCTATACCTATGTAAGCGTCTTTTTGAAACAAACGCATTTTGCGCATTTTTTTCATTGAAATTCTGCTACTAGTAAGATTTGCTACGCAGCCGTTATCAAACTCTATACGTACGTTAGCAATATCTGGAGTTTCACTTAATACTGCTACACCATTTGCCGAAATATAACTTACATTACTTTTTACAATATGCAGAATAATATCTATGTCGTGTATCATCAAATCCAATATTACACTTACATCTGTACCTCTAGGGTTAAATTGAGCAAGCCTATGCACTTCTATAAACATGGGCTCAATGGTATAATTTTTTAGTGCTACAAATGCTGGGTTAAAACGCTCTATATGCCCCACTTGAAATTTTAAATTTGACTCTACAGCAAGTTTTAATAAAGCCTTTGCTTCCTCTATTGTGTTGGTCAATGGTTTTTCTACAAATACATGTTTGCCTTTGCGTAAGGCCATAGCACATAAATCAAAATGAAAAGTTGTTGGAGCTACAATATCTACACCGTCACAATTATCTAACAATTCATCTGGTGTTTCAAATCTTTTTATATTATATTTTTCAATTACTGCTTTTGCATTATGGTCATCTGTATCACAAAATCCTACGATTTCTACATCATCCATCTCCATCCAATTATTTAGGTGGAATTTTCCCAAATGCCCTACACCTATTATCCCTATTTTAAACATATAATTATTTTATTGATGAAATTCATAATCTAATAGATAAATTTTTCATGCAAACTTTATAGATTATCTAAACTTTTCAATACATTTTCTATTCTTGCCAAAAACCCATATTTCCAAATTTTTTAATTCTAGTATCTACTCTTTCTTGGGCAGGTATTTGTTTTAGTTCCTTTATCGTTTTTGATAAATAATTTTTTAAAATATCAGCAGCACCATTATAGTCCCAATGGGCACCACCAGCGGGCTCAGGTAATACTTCATCTACTAACCCAAAGTTTAACATGTCTGTACCAGTAAGTTTTAGCTGGTCTGCGGCTATTTCTTTTTTATCCCAACTTCGCCATAAAATACTACTACAACTTTCTGGTGATATTACTGTGTACCATGTGTTTTCCATCATTACCACTTTATCACCAACACCTATACCTAATGCACCACCACTTGCACCTTCGCCTATGATAACACATACTACAGGTACTTTTAGGCTTATCATTTCAAAAATATTTCGTGCTATCGCTTCGCCCTGCCCACGCTCCTCTGCTTCTAAGCCAGGGTATGCGCCTGGTGTATCTATTAATGTTACAATAGGTTTATTAAATTTTTCTGCAAGCTTCATTAAGCGTAGCGCTTTTCTATACCCTTCAGGGTTTGCCATTCCAAAATTTCTATATTGCCTTGTTTTTGTGTTAGTGCCTTTTTGCTGTCCTATTATCATTACCGTTTCTCCGTCTATCAATCCAAATCCACCTACCATTGCTTTATCATCTTTTACATTCCTATCACCATGAAGCTCTATAAAATTTGAGCACATATTTTGTATGTACTTTAAAGTGTATGGCCTATCTGGATGGCGGCTCATTTGTACTCGTTGCCATGGAGTAAGGTTGTGCGTAATACTTTTTTTGGTTTCTTCTACTCTCTCCTGTAAAAGAGTTATTGCACTACTCATATCTGTTTTAGATTTTTCTTGTGTAGCTTCTAACTGCGAAATTTGGTCGTATAAATCTTTAAGCGGCATTTCAAACTCTAGAAATTGCCTATTTTGAAGTTGTGGCATAGTAAAATTTTGCTAATGGTATAATTTAAGGGTGTAATATAAAATGTAAAAATAGGAGTTTCAATTTTTTTTATAAAGTTTTGTTCATAAAAAAATAAAACCCTTATCTTCGCAATCCGAAAAAAGCAGTTTGCTGATTTTATAGGGCCAATGGGTTGGTAGTTCAGTTGGTTAGAATGCTGCCCTGTCACGGCAGAGGTCGCGGGTTCGAGTCCCGTCCAGCCCGCTTTTAGATTTCCCAAAACTCACGCTAGTCGTGAGTTTTTTGTTTGTTGTGTCGCAAGCTTTATTTTTATTTATCGGTCTCTAATTTTATTTTGATATATTTTATATAATTTTATTTTTTGGTGTTTTTTTATCCATTAAAAAAACAATTCTGTGTCCCATCTATTTTTATATAATTGTTAAATTTCAGTTGCCTTCAAATCAAAATTATTAGTCATAAAAATTAAATCATTTTCTGTTATTGAATCTTTGTATTTTATCATTCGCATTTTTTCTGGATAATCTTTAGCAGCATAATAATTATTAAGTTTTATTATTTGGTCAAAAACTACA
>JAYUJS010000063.1:0-3921 GCA_043765095.1 Ferruginibacter sp. | reverse complement strand
TTTGTAAGTAATAGTTTAGGGTTAGAGGGGGACAAAAAACATGGTAGCTCGCTGCCATACGTATCCCACAAAAGGCTCATTCGAAAATAAATAAATGTATATGCATGTACCAATAATGGCTGAGTTGATGGCAGCAGGAGAAACACCCGAGATATTATTTTGGGTAGGTTGCGCTGGTAGTTTTGACCAAAGAGCACAAAAAATAACTAAGGCCTTTGCTACCATCTTAGAAAAAGTAGGCACCAAATATGCCATATTAGGCAAAGAAGAAATGTGTACAGGCGACCCTGCACGTAGGGCGGGCAATGAGTTTATGTTTCAAATGATGGCTTATCAAAACATACAGGTATTAGATGGCTACGGTATAAAAAAAATTGTAACTGCATGCCCACATTGCTTTAATATTTTTAAAAACGAATACCCTTCACTAGGTGGAAATTATGAAGTAATACACCATGCTACCTTTATACAACAACTGATAGATAGTGGCAAAATAACCATGAGCGAAAATGGTGCATACAAGGGCAAAAAAATTACCTATCATGATAGTTGCTACCTTGGCAGGGCCAATGGTATTTACGAAGCCCCAAGAAAAGTTTTAGAAGCATTAGATGCAGAACTGATAGAGATGAAACGTTGCAAGAGCAATGGCTTATGCTGCGGTGCTGGTGGCGCACAAATGTTTAAAGAAGAAGAAGCAGGCGATTTGCGCATCAATATCGAACGCAGCAACGAAGCCCTTGCCACAGGCGCAAGCATTATTGCAGCGGCTTGTCCGTTTTGTAATACCATGATGACCGACGGCGTAAAAAATAAAGAAAAAGAAGATGAAGTAGCAGTGATGGATATTGCGGAGTTGGTGGTAGCCTCTCTAAATCCATCTTGAGGCAGCGTTTTTATCTACGCTTTAAAGAAATTTTAAAGTATAAAGTGTGGCTCTACCTTTAGAAATTTTTAAGCTATGCTACATAAAAAAAACTTCAATAATTCAACGTGGTTTAAATTATTGCAGTCCTTGTCCTCTCCTTTGGAAAGGAGAAGGGGAGGTTTTAGCCGAACAAAAAAACAGCAATGGTCATCTTCGTTGCGTCGCACATTTCATCTTTAGTTATATATTTTGCTTTTATTATGCTTTAATAATGTTTAACCATCATGTATGCTCAAATATAATTTTATTTCGTTGCTTTTAATTGCTGCCATAATTCAAACATCATGTAGTACTGCAAATTACTCCGCATCAGTTAGGCTAAACGATATAGATAGTGTTATAAGAATTGTAAACCCATATCATAACTGTGGGTGTAATTGGGGCGATAAAAAATATAAACTTTATACTGGAGGTACTTTTAGCAAGTATAATTATTTTTGGCAAGCTAATTATGTAAAAAACATTGATTCAATAAACATATTAAACGATTCAAAAAATATTAAAGATCAAATTTTAAAACTAGAACCAGCATTTAACGAATACAATAGATTTTTTTTGGAATACAGAGTAGCAGATAATACCAACCCAGATTCATCGATAAAGTATAAAGTAATAGGTACTTGGTTTAGTTTTAAAAATACTTGTTCAGGTTTTGTAAAAGACATAAACGCAAAAAAATTAATACAAAAATCAAGTGTAAATTCATTTAAAGAAAAACTTTGCAAATAATTATGAGCTTCAATATATCAGAATACCTTCCCGAAGATTTTGCAGCCAACTCCCGAGTATGGATTTACCAAAGCAATCGTATATTTTTTATGCAAGAAGTATTGGAAATTGAACTCTTGCTTCAAACATTTGTACAAGAGTGGAAAAGCCATGGTACGCCAGTAAAAGGTTACGCCAATTTGTTTTTTGGGCGCTTCATTATTCTTATGGCAGATGAAAACGCCACAGGCGTAAGCGGTTGCAGCACCGATAGCAGCGTACGACTCATAAAAGAAATAGAAAAAAAGTTTTCCGTGAATATGTTTGATAGGCAAATGCTAAGTTTTTACATAAAAGATAAAGTAGAACAACTCCCAATTTCGCAATTAAACTATGGTATAGAAAACGGATTTATAAAACCAGATACATTGTATTTTGA
This sequence comes from Ferruginibacter sp., assembly GCA_043765095.1. GTDB lineage: Bacteria > Bacteroidota > Bacteroidia > Chitinophagales > Chitinophagaceae > Ferruginibacter. Next base: position 1,846 of record JAYUJS010000063.1, on the reverse strand, counting down.
TAATACCATTCTTACAAAAATTGCTTTGGAAAATAATTGGATTACAGAGGCGAGGAATACTTGGTTGGCGGGGAAATATGAAAGTTTAAAATTATAATATTATTTACCAAGTTTCAAACGTTTTGCTTCAAAATGTTTTTTAATTGTTCAAAATTAATATTCTGAGTTTCCAAAGATATTTTGTCCCTTGTTTCACGCATGAATTTTACAGCGTCAAAATCTGTTTTAATTATTTCATTAGTACTCATTGTATATTATTTCTTTTGGTGATCTAATAACAATAGCCTTATACCCAAGTTTCAAATTTACAGCGTTATAACCTCTAATCATTTTTATGTTTATAATTCCAACTTACTAATATATCAACATCATTAATAGTTGCCATTTCAATGTGAAAGCGATCCTTTCTGCTAGTTTTGCCTACAACATTTTCGGCTAAGTATTTATCTGCTGAGTTTACCGCTTCTTCCTTAACTTATATTATAATTTTAAAATCATCTTTTAAACTTGGCAAAATTGCCTGAACGTTTTCAGTTGCTCCTAACAATTCTTCATCTTTTGTATCATAAATGCCACTAAATACTGATATATCCATATATAATTTTGTAATTTTTACAATCATAACAAAAATAGAAATCAGTTTTTAATTCCAATAGCAAGATTTTATATCTGCCAACCTGTCATTTCTGTCCTCCAACATCGTATCTTTGCAACCTAATTTTAGATACATAATGCAAGATACGCTTATTTTAAAGCAACACGACGAAACACGGCAAGGCGAAGCCTTTGCTGCATTGAGCACCACATTGGAAAATACTACAAAAAGTTTTTATATAGAAAGTTATGGCTGCGCTATGAACTTTGCTGATAGTGAAGTGGTAGCATCCATATTAGCTGAGCAAGGTTTTGGGGCGGTAAAAGAACCAGAACTAGCAGATTTAATTTTACTAAACACATGTTCTATAAGAGAAAAAGCTGAAGATACTATACGCAAAAGATTAACTGAATTTCGCAAAATAAAAAGAGCAAGACCAGGACTAATTGTAGGGGTTTTAGGTTGTATGGCAGAGCGATTAAAAGGTACATTTATAGAGCAAGAAAAATTGGTAGATTTAGTTGTAGGGCCAGATGCTTATAGAAGTTTACCTAGCTTAATTGAAGAGGCATATACCGGACAAAAAGGTGTAAATGTATTGCTTAGCAGAGATGAAACGTATGCAGATATTTCGCCTATTCGTTTAAACAGCAATGGTGTAACGGCTTTCGTAAGTATTATGCGTGGCTGCAATAATATGTGTTCGTTTTGCGTAGTGCCTTTTACCCGTGGGCGTGAGCGTAGCAGAGATGCTATAAGCATTGTGCATGAGTGTGAAACGCTGTTTAACGAAGGTTATAAAGAAGTAACGCTGCTGGGGCAAAATGTAGATAGTTACCATTGGGTAGTTGGCAATCAACAATTGGCAATTGGCAATAGTGTAGTAACATTTGCAAATTTGTTGGAAATGGTAGCGTTGATTTCGCCCCTACTTCGTGTTCGTTTTTCTACCTCTCATCCAAAAGATATTACAGATGATGTGTTGTTTGCCATAAAAAAATATGAAAATATTTGTAACTGCATTCACTTACCCGTACAAAGTGGGAGCAGCAGAGTTTTACAATTAATGAATAGAACTTATAGTAGAGAATGGTACATGGCCAAAGTAGATAGGATAAGAGAATTAATTCCTGATTGTGCAATATCTACCGATATGATTACAGGTTTTTGTACCGAAACGGAAGAAGACCATCTACAAACGTTATCGCTATTTGATTATTGCAAATATGATTTAGCTTATTTATATTATTA
>JAYUJS010000062.1:0-3924 GCA_043765095.1 Ferruginibacter sp. | reverse complement strand
GCTTTTTAGCCATTTACACTCAATTAAATGCACAAATTAAAATTACAGGTAGCGTAACAGATATAAAAAATGTAGGTATAAAATTAATTACGATTAGTTTAATAAATGCAAAAGATAGTAGCTTAGTAAAGGCAGATGTAAGTGATAATGAAGGTAAATATGAAATAACCACAAATAAAAATGGAGATTATTTGCTATTATTTACAGGTATTGGTTACGAAGGTAAATACTCAAAAAAATATACATTTTTAGATGCTCAGGTTATAATTGTTGAAACAGTAAAACTTACAGAGGTTTCAAAAAATTTGCAAAACATAGTAATTGTTTCAAAAAAGCCAATGATAGAAGTAAAGGCTGACAAAACAGTTTTTAACGTAGAACAAAGTATAAATGCTCAAGGAAGCGATGCATTAGAATTACTACGCAAAAGCCCAGGCGTGCAGGTGGATAATAACGAAAATATAAGCATGAAAGGTAAAACTGGTGTGCGTGTGTATGTAGATGGAAAAATGATGCAATTAGATACTAAAGACCTTGCAGCATATCTTAAAAGTATAAACAGCAATGATATTGAAGCAATAGAAATGATAAGCAACCCAAGTGCTAAATATGATGCAAGTGGTAATGCGGGTATTGTAAACATTAGGCTAAAAAAGAATAAAAAATTTGGTACGAATGGCAGTGTAAACTTAGGTTTTACGCAAGGTTTTACCCCAAAAGGCAATGGCTCTTTAAACTTAAACTATAGAGATAAAAAAATAAATGTGTTTGGAAATATTGGTGGAAGTGTGGGGATAAACAGAAGTGAATTAAATTTATATCGCATACAAAAAGATACAATATATGATAACAAATCTGTAAATAAAAGTGATGATAAAAACATAAATATTAAAGCGGGCGCAGATTATTTTATAAATAATAAAAATACTATTGGCTTTTTAGCAACAACTAATTTTAGTAATACTAATTGGGGAAATAATGGAAATACTGATATTTCGTTTGACCCTACTAAAACATTTGTAAAAAAATTATTTGCAACAAATGCAATACCTGGCAATCGTACAAATGCTAATTTCAATTTGAATTATAGATATATAGATACAAGCGGAACAGAAATAAATTTTGATGCTGATTATGGATTTTTTAAAGGTACTGGTAAAAGTGTACAACCAAATACTTATAAAGATAAAAACGGGGTAGAAATAGATAAAATTACAAATAGAAATTATACCCCAACCAATATTAATATTTTTACTGCTAAAATAGACGCAGAGCAAAAGTTAGGAAAAGGAAAATTGGGATATGGTTTAAAAACCGCATTTGTAACAACTAAAAATACATTTGACTTTTTTACTGATAACCCACAAGGAATACCTGTAAAACAACTTAGCAGAAGTAATAATTTTACATACACTGAAAATGTAAATGCTGCCTATACAAATTATCAAGTGCAGCTAAATCAAAAATGGAGTTTACAAACTGGCTTGCGGGTAGAACAAACTATTAGTGATGGTAACCTTACAAGAGCAGATGGAATTGTACAAGCAGATAATAGGGTAAAACGCAACTATGTAGATCTTTTTCCGAGTGCAGCTCTTACATGGAATATTAATCAAAAACATAGTTTAAACCTAACTTACAGCAAGCGAATAGATAGACCTACTTATCAGGATTTAAATCCATTTGAAAATAAATTAGATGAGTTAACTTATGAGAAAGGAAACGCATTTTTAAGACCCCAGTATACAGATAATATTGAACTAATGCACACATTTATGGGTTTTATAAATACAACAATTGGTTATAGCAATGTAAAAGATTATGCCACACAAGCAACAGATACAGCAGGTAACGCAACATTTATTCAGCAAAAAAACTTGGCACAACAGCAAATTATAAGTTTTAACATTGGTGCCCCCACCCCCATCAATAAATGGTGGAATGGGTATGCGAATATTTGGTACAATTATCAAATATTTAATGGCTTTATTGGAGAAAATAAAGTAAAGGAAAAAGTACCAAGTTTTGGTGCATATTTACAACAAAGTTTTATTTTGGGAAAAGATTACACAGCAGAAATAAGTGGATATCTTAGTGGCCCAAGTGTATGGGGTGGTACTTGGAAGTCTAAAGCAAATGGTAGCCTTGATTTAGGTTTACAAAAACAATTTTTAAACAAAGCGGCAACTATAAAAATAGCCGCAACCGACATTTTGCATACAGCTCCTTGGAGTGCAGTTAGTAATTTTGGCGGCTTATATATTAGTGGAAATGGTAATTGGGAAAGTCAAACTTTTAGATTAACATTTAGTTATAGATTTGGAAGTGCGCAAATAAAAAGTGCTAGACAAAGAAAAGCAGGGTCTGAAGATGAAGCTAAAAGAATTAAAGGATAATTTTATTAATTGAATAGTTATGGAATTTTGTATAAAAATGAGTTTTCATCATTTTTAAAATGAATATTTTTTAACATTTCAATATTCAATTTTTTATTTCAAATTATAATAAAATCTTGTTTAAATATCTATTTTTGTAAATAAAAATATAATATGAAAAAAATTGTAATACTATCTCTTTGCTTTGCATCTTTAATAGCAGAAGCTCAAAATGTAAAACTAGAAAAAGGAAAGAAAATAACTTCTAAATCTATTATGTCTATGGATATGGACATGGGAATGGGCGGACAAATGAAAATGAAAACCAATACAACCAGCTTAATAGAAATAACAGGTGCGGATAGCAAAAATTATACTGCTACTAACACCGTTACTAAAATAACTTCTAACAGTCAAGTAATGGGCAAAGAAATGAATTATGATTCTGACAAAAAAGAAGATAGAGATGGAGAAATGGGAAAACAGTTTAGCAAAATGCTTGATAAAGCTGCAAAAATAAATATTGATAAAACAACGGGCAAAGCAAAAGAAATAGAAGTAGTTACAAAAACTGCATCGGAAGATGATGAAGATGGAAATCCTTTTGCTGGATTGATGGGAAGTGGTGAAAAAGTAGCAGAGGGAAGCACTAGTGCAGCATTTTTTATAGTGCCATCTGATAAAAAGGTAGGAGATAAATGGTTAGAAAATACCGAAATTCAAGGGATAAAAGCTCTAAAAAATTATGAATTAAAAAGCCTTGAAAATGGTATTGCAACATTACTAATGAAATCTACAGGTAAGGGTACTATAAATAAGGAAGTAAAAGGTATGACAATAGAACTTGATATGGAAACTGTAGGTGAAAACACAATGATTGTAGATACTAAAACTGGTTTGGTAAAGAAAAATAGTGGCACAACTGATGTATCAGGCACAATGGGTGTAATGGGTCAAACTATGCCAATGAGTATTAAAACTATCGTTAGTTCAGAGTTTGAATAAAAGCTAAATTGCTAGTAAATACCCTTCCGCTTAAAATTTTTTGTGGAAGGGTTTTTTATTTATTTAATACCAAGTTAGTACATTCATCAAGAAGAAAAAAAGTGATGTATTATTTTTTACTACTAAAATTGAATTAAACCCAATATAATTTTTATTAATTTTTTTTTACTTTCTTATTCTAGAATTTTTAAAAAAATTATTGTTCATTACCGAAAAAATGCAATTGCCCAATTATACATAATTTGATAATTTTAATATTAAATTTATAACGAAAATACTTAGCCAAAAAAATATGGCTACCATTACGGCAGCCATATAATATAAATCTTAGAGAAAATTATTAAGCATCACCCCCTTCTACATCATTTTCAGTCAAATTAGCAGCATCATCCACCACATTCACTATCGGAGGAGCAACAGCATTATTATCTGTAACCACCCCATCCAATACTAAATTATCTTCTTCTTCTTGCTCATCAATAGATGTTATAGCAGCTATTTTATCGCCTTCATCTACACGTATCAATTTTACGCCTTGCGTAGC
>JAYUJS010000061.1:0-3925 GCA_043765095.1 Ferruginibacter sp. | reverse complement strand
AAAAAATAATTTCACAGCTTCACCAATTCCATCTTCCTTACCGCATCTTTTAAAAAATTTGGTAATATATGTTCGTAAGTATGTAATATTTTATCGGGGTCTTTTAGTTGGTCTATCATGCTATGCCATTTTTCTACGCCATGGTTATCTATTACAATTTTTTTTCTTTCTTCTGTTTGTAAATGTATGCCCATACCTATAGCATCAGCTTCTGGGTGAAACTGAGTACCCACCATGTGCTCATTAAATCTTACAGACATTATTGCTCTTTCTAAAGGCACATGCGGTCTAGCCTTTTCTATGGCTAATATTTTACCACCAATATTTTTAAGTTTATTGTGTTTTGGTTGTGTTGCTTGATAATCTCTACTATCTACTGCGTAAAAAGGGTCGGTGAGACCTTTAAAAATTACATCGTTATTGGCATCTTGCAAATAGTGTATTGGGAAAACACCAAAGGCAGTACTTTTTCTTTTGCTTATAGTAGCCACATCAAAATACCTGCAAGCCAATTGAAAAGAATGACAAATAAAAAATATAGATTTCTTTAATACATTTTCTTCTTTGGCATTATACTGCTCTACTTTTTCTATCCAATCAAAAAAAGCATTCTCCCAAATACTTCCTTTACTATCTAATGGAGAACCTGGGCCGCCAGAGCAAATGTAAAAATCATAACCTAAATTAGGCACAATATTAGTTATGCGAACATCGTATTCATTTTTTTCAAGATCTCTACCTTGCAACTCAGCAAATTGATTTAAAATTTCCCTTATACAGCGCATACCTTGGTTAGCAGCTCCTTCGTACATATCTATAATGGCAACCTTCATATTGGCATTTTCTTAACTTAAAATTTAAATAAAATTAGCGATTATTTGGGGAAACTTTGTAGAATGAATAATGATTTCTACTAATAATGTTCACATTTTAATGTAGAAATATATCTAATATTTTTGAATTTAGATATTTGAATTTAATTTTCCATTTTATTTTTCAAATTTGCCAATCCTATTTCTATATCTCCACCTACCATTTTATTCATAAATAAATTCATTAAATTTATTGGGTAAGGGTTTACACCATGTATATTCCATTTTACCATTGTTAGGTTAGTACTAATACTATCTGTACTTAAAAAAGAATTCATTAAAGACTCAAAAGGTTTTTTAAAACGAATTTCGTAATCAATTTTTTTGCCGTCTTCTATCTTCTTTATTTCCTGCTCGCCTTGCCCTACATTTTTATTATTACTTTGCCATGCAGATGTAAAACCAACAGTAGCATCAGTGCCTGTAAAAGTTTTTTTCATTGCAGTATCCATTAAAGCCCATTTGCTATACTCATTTTGATTTTTTAAATATTTTACATAATTAAATATTTGCAATGCAGGTTTATTGATGGTAATTGTTTTTTCAACTACATAATTTTTTTTTATAAATATTGCTGCAATAAGTAAAAAAGCAATAAGGCTGAGTACAACTGTAAATATTTTTTTGATTATTTGCATTATTTTTTATTTATTTAAGTAGTGTAGAAAGCAAATATTATATTTTTTATTTTTTTATTTTAATTTTTGTATCTGAAAAGATCTTTATTAATTTTAAAATAAATTTTTGGATAAGCTGTATTACTGAATTGTTATAATTTTTTGAAAAGTTTATCACAGCTCAATACCAATAGGCTCATTTACCAATACATATTTTTCGTTGAGCACACTTTCATTTATAAAAGTAGTACTATTTTTTCTTGCATACCATACGCCTTGTGTATATGCCCTCATATATGAAACTCAGGTTTTATAGTTTCTATGCTATTCAATAAATCTTCGCAACCTACCCGCATATAGTTTGCGGTATAATCTAACATTCCCAATGCTGGCGTATGGGTTATTAAAATATTTGTATTGCTAGGTATCAAATCCCAATGCTTTTTTATTGGCTCACCCCTGTGCCTATTAAAAGCCTAATTATTAAACCAAGGCGAAACTGGCTAGCCCCAAATATTAATACCATAAATTGTTTTGCTAATATATTTTAAATAAATAACATTGCTTGGTATTATATTTTGAATATTTATATCTAGCATGCGCTAAAAATAAAAATGATGTTTACCAGCTTTAAAAACTTTATACTCATAATCTTGCTTGGCAAACTAGTCTAAAAAATTTAAGTTTTCATACCCCTTACCCATAAATTAGATATCGCCTGCATGTACGAGCACATCGCTAGCGGGCAGCTGTAAGTTTGCATGCTTGCCATGAGTATCGGAAATACAAATAATTTTCATCGTTCTTTTTAGTCTAGATACTCATGGTATTTAAATAAAGTTATTAATATATTATTAATTTTTTAAGAAGTATACAGTATGTAAATTTATGACTGAAACTTTTATACAATTTGCATCATTTCGTTCAAAAAAAATTTTATTAAAATAATTACTAACATTTAATTATCAATTTTTAAAAAACAATTATTTAACATTGCCACGTTAAATGATTGTTATAATTTTGTTATTTAATTGTTAAAAAAATTGATAATTTTATGACTAACCAAAATATTTTTAAGGTGCTAACGACTTTTTTTATAAGCATATTTTGCCTTACTACAAACGCTCAAGTAACTACAGCTACACTAAGTGGCAATATTACAAACGTAGATGGAAAGCCACTTTCGGGTGCTACCATCAAAATTACTTATGCCAATGTTGGTATAAATAAAACAACTATATCTCAAAAAAATGGTGTTTATGTAATGCCCAATTTAAAAGTAGGTGGGCCTTACTCTGTGGTTGTTACCTACACCGGTTACCTTTCAAAAACGGAAAATAACGTAACGCTAGAATTAGGAGAAAACACTACTGTAGATTTTAAATTAAAAGCGGGTGATGGGAGTTTAGAAACCGTAATAGTAGCATCAAAATCAAATTTATTTGATGGGCAACGTACAGGAGCTTCAACCAATATTGGTTCTCGTCAAATTCGCCAAATGCCAACAATTAGCAGAAGTGCAGATGACTTTACAAGGCTTACGCCATCTGCCTCAAGTACTATAAACGGTACTTCATTTGCAGGGCGTAATGGGCAATATAATAATTATTCTTTAGATGGAGCAGTTTTTAATAATCCATTTGGGCTTGATGCTCCTACGCCAGGTGGGCAAACAAGTTCTCAACCAGTTTCGCTAGATGCTATAGACCAAATACAAGTAAACATTGCTCCTTATGATGTAACACAGGCGGGCTTTACTGGCGCAGGTGTAAATAGTGTTACAAAAAGTGGTAGCAATATTTTTGGCGGAACGGTATATGGTTTTTATAGAAATGAAGGGCTTACAGGTAGTAAAATAAATGGAACTAAAGTGGCCGTGCCAAAGCTAGATCAATACCAAGTAGGCTTTGCATTAGGCGGAGCTATAAAGAAAAATAAATTATTTTATTTTGTAAATTTTGAAACAGAACAAAGGCAAGACGCACCAACAGCATTTGTAGGGCAAACTGCCGCCAATGCTGATAAAAATAATGCATCTAGAGTGCTAGAGCAAGATTTGATAGATGTGCGCACTATACTTAAAAATAAATTTGGCTACGAAACTGGCGATTTCCAAGGGTTTAATTACAAACAGAAAAGTAGTAAGTGGTTGGCAAAACTTGATTGGAATATAAACGAAAATAATAGTTTAGCATTTACATACAATGGCTTAAATGCATCCAAAGAAAAACCTGCTCACCCTAGTGCTATAAAGCGCCGTGGTCCAGATTTTACAACAATGCAATTTAAAAATTCTGGTTACAATATCAATAATAAACTAAATTCATTTAGTGCAGAGCTAAAATCTAATTTTGGAAGTAAATATGCAAATAAACTAAGATTGGTTTACACACAATTTAGAGATACAAGAGACCCATTATCTGACCCGTTTCCAGT
>JAYUJS010000060.1:0-3927 GCA_043765095.1 Ferruginibacter sp. | reverse complement strand
AAAAAAATGGCAATTATTACATTTAAATACAATAGCTTTTATTGCAAATATTGCTCTAGCTTAACAATGTTTTAAGCTATATGTGTAAGCGTGTTTTTTTATCCATTAATTGCTCCACCGTTTCTTTGTAATCTTCATCTGGCACACAGCAGTCTACAGGGCATACAGCTGCGCATTGTGGTTCTTCATGAAAACCTTGGCATTCTGTACATTTATTTGTTACAATATAATAAACATCAGCAGCCACGGGTGCATTGCGTTTATCAGCATCAATAGAGCTTCCATCCATTAATGTAAAAGCACCTTTTATACTTGTACCATCAGATATTGCCCATTCTACTCCACCCTCATATATTGCGTTATTAGGACACTCGGGCTCGCAAGCGCCGCAGTTTATACATTCATCTGTTATTTTAATTGCCATTTTTGTAATTTTGATGCAATTTAATAATAACCTAATGAACATACAAGAAAGAATTGATTTATTGGTAAAGGCAGGAGAATATTTAAAAGCAAACTCCGAAGAATGGAAAAATGCCAAAGAACAAGCTAGTTATAAAAATGGATGGTTTACACTTGAGTTTATACAACATGCAGCCAATCAAATTGCAGATAATTTTTTAACAAAAGATGGATTAAAAAAATGGGTAGCACATTACCATTTAGATAATAACATTCTACCAAAAAACATAGGCATAGTAATGGCAGGTAATATACCAATGGTAGGCTTTCATGACTTTTTAGCCGTTTTTATAAGCGGACATTATCAAACAATAAAATTATCTAGCAAAGACGATATTTTATTAAAGCATTTGGTAAAATATTTATATAGCTTGGATGCAGAAATACAAAACCATATTTCGTTTGCAGATATGCTAAAAGGATGCGATGCCTACATAGCCACAGGTAGTAATAATGCAGCTACCATATTTGAAGAATATTTTGGTAAATACCCACACATCATTCGTAAAAACAGAACTTCGGTGGCAGTATTAACAGGCAATGAAACTGCTGAAGAACTTACAGCATTGGCAAATGATGTACATCTTTACTTTGGGCTTGGTTGCAGAAATGTTACTAAATTATATGTACCAAAAGGATATAATTTTGAAGCACTCCTAAATTCTTTTGCCCTTTATAAATACTTTGCTGCGCATCATAAATATAAAAATAATTACGATTATAATTTATCTATTATTTTACTAAACAATGTATATTACATGACCAACGAAGCTACACTGTTGGTAGAAAACAAGGAATTATTTTCGCCAATAAGCCAATTGTTTTATGAATATTATGATGACCTAAATGCTACAATTGGTAACTTACAAAATACCGACGATGTACAATGCATAGTGAGTAATAATTTTATTCTTTTTGGTGAAGCTCAAAACCCACATTTATTTAACTATGCCGATGGAGTAGATACAATTCAATTTTTATTAGAACTATAAAAATAATAGTAAAAAATCAAAAAACAACTCTACTTAAAAAATCGTAATTTTAATGATAAATTTATTATCTACGAAACTTTTACTAATTTAATGTTAAATAGGTTTTGTGGTAAATAACATTTTGTCAGTATATCGTTACTTTGTTTTGTAAAGGCACAAAATTTGATTAACCTATACATAACCTAAAAATCTAAAATTTAAAAAACATGAAATTTAAACAAATCGCATTTACTGTAGCCATTAGCGCTATTACCACATTAGGTGTAATTTGGGGCTATGGTAAATATGCAAAAAGCAACAACATTTATGCAGGGCAGCCAAATAGTATTGTACCAATAAACTATGCAAAACAAGCAGGCCTATTTGATGGCACAACACCGCCAGGTGCGGTAGATTTTACAATACCCGCTGCTGCTGCAACCCCAGCAGTAGTCCATATAAAAACAAAAACAAATGCAAAGCAAGTAAACAACAATCTGCCAAAATCGCAGCGCCAGCAAAGTCCCTTTGGAGATTTTTTTGGCAATGATGATATGTTTGAACAGTTTTTTGGAAGAGGAAATGGTAACGTGCCTGAGCAGCGTGCAAGTGGCTCTGGCGTTATTATAAGTGATGATGGATATATTGTAACCAACAACCACGTAGTAGCTAATGCAGATGAAGTAATGGTGACTCTAACCAATAAAAAAACATATAGGGCAAAAGTAATAGGTACAGACCCTGCCTATGATTTAGCAGTAATAAAAGTAGAAGCAAAGGGATTACCATACCTAATATATGGCAACTCTGATGAAGCTAAAATAGGACAATGGGTTTTGGCTATTGGTTATCCATTAAACCTAGAAACCACTGTAACTGCTGGTATAATAAGTGCTAAGGCAAGAAGCCTAGGATTAAACAAAGATAAAAGCGGTGACAAGGGCACAGGTGTAGAATCTTTTATACAAACAGATGCCGCTGTAAACATGGGTAATAGTGGCGGTGCATTAGTGAATACAGACGGTAAAATAATTGGTATTAACTCTGCCATAGCATCGCCTACCGGTTATTATAGCGGTTACTCGTATGCAATACCCGTAAACATTGTAAAAAAAGTAGTAGACGATATAATAAAATTTGGAACTGTACAGCGTGCATATATAGGTATACAATATGCCCCTGCTGGAGATATGAGTGATGAAGAAAAAAAGCAGGCTAAAATACCTTTAGATGCCTCGGGCATATATACTACAGGTGTGCCAAAAGATGGTGGTGCTTATGAAGCTGGCATACGCCAAGGCGATGAAATAACAAAAGTAAACGGTACATTAATAACTAGTGGTGCAGAAATGCAGGAGCAAGTGAGTCGTTATAAACCAAGTGATAAAATAACCGTTACATTTATAAGAGAAGGAAAAGAAAATACAGTAAACGTAACCCTAAAAAATAAAGCGGGAAATTTTGATTTAGTGAAAGCTGATGCATTTACTGATAAGCTAGGTGCTGACTTTGCTAACCTAGATGCAAAACGTGCAAAAGAGTTTGGCATTAAAGGTGGAGTATTTGTAAAAAAAATAAAACCAAATGGTGCTTTTGATAAACAAAGCAGAATGAAAGATGGTTTTGTTATTTTAAAAATAAATGACAAAGATGTAACATCTGTTGATGAATTGAAAAAAATAATAGGCTCCGAAAAAGATATTACTATAAGTGGTTTTTACCCAGGCTATGATGGGTTATACGAATATCCTTTTTCTATTGGAGATGAATAAATAAATTGTATTCTTCATAAAAATGCCTTCAAGATACTTTGGAGGCATTTTAGTTTTTTGTGGAATTGTAAAATAGCAGCTAATATACCAGAATGAAGGTATTGCTATATAAACTTGTAAATAAATTTACTTTGGAAAAACCATTCTATAATCTACCCTTATTTTTCCTTTGCTTATATCATCTAATTTTCGTTTGAGCAAAGTGCGCTTTAGTGGCTTTAAGTGGTCTATAAAAAGTTTACCTTCAAGGTGGTCATATTCATGCAATACAACTCTAGCGGTAATGCCTGTAAATGTTTTGGTGTGTTCTAAAAAATTTTCATCTAAATAATTTAACGTAACAGATTGTTCTCTTATTACATCTTCTCTAACCTTGGGTATACTTAAGCAACCTTCATTGTATTTCCAAGGCTCACCTTGTAATGAAATAATATGAGCATTTATAAAAGTACCTTTAAAACCTGGCTTGTCGGTGTAATTATCTGTATCCCCATCTTCATCATTTTCAAAAATTTGAATACTATCCATAGTAAAAATGCGCACACTTTTATTTATTTGTGGAGCTGCCAAACCAACGCCATTGCTGTTATACATGGTTTCCCACATATCTTCAATAAGCTTTGCTAGCCCTTCATATTCTGGCATAATATCTACTGCTACTTTTCTTAATATTGGTGATCCGTAGGCTACTATGGGTAAGTTCATTGTTTATGTTGTTGTAT
>JAYUJS010000059.1:0-1444 GCA_043765095.1 Ferruginibacter sp. | reverse complement strand
ATCAGAAATAACAAGAAAGCCTTCCAATTTTCTATCAATAGCAAAATAGGAAACCGTTTTGCCTTTTTTTTGTTCGGTTATTATTTGCTCTTTTTGATTTTCAGAAATTACTATATTTTTATCTAGTAAGAGTTTATCGTTACCTATAACAATCGTTTTGTTCTCTACCATTCCTACAACGCCTTTTCCGGAAATAGCTTCAAATTTTGTAATGGGTTTTAATGCTAAATTTTCTTTTTTTGCGTTGTTCAAAATGGCTTCCGCCAATGGGTGTTCACTTTGAGCATTAATAGAAGCAGCTAACAATAAAATTTCGTTTTCAGTATAATTATTGAAAGAATTAATTTTTTCCAACGATGGTTTTCCTTCAGTAATCGTACCTGTTTTATCAGTAATCAATACATTTACTTTATTCATTTTCTCTAGTGCTTCTGCGTTTTTAATTAATACACCACTTTTAGCACCTTTACCAACACCCACCATAACACTCATAGGCGTTGCTAAGCCCAATGCACAAGGGCAGGCTATAATTAGCACCGCCAAAGCATTAACAAAAGCATATACATAAGAAGGCTCTGGGCCGAAAAACTTCCAAATAAAAAATGTAATGATTGAAACAAGCATGACTGCGGGAACAAAATATTGTGAAACTTTGTCTACTAACTTTTGAATAGGTGCTTTGCTTCGGCTGGCATCGTTTACCATCTTTATAATTTGTGCAAGTAAGGTTTCATCGCCTACTTTCTCGGCTTTCATCACAAAAGATTTATTGCCATTAATTGTACCTGAACTTACCTTATCAGCCACCTTTTTTTCAACAGGTATAGGTTCTCCTGTTATCATACTTTCATCAATATTGCTACTACCATCTGTTATACTTCCATCTACAGGAATTTTATCACCCGGTTTTACCCGTAATAAATTCCCTACTTTTATATTGTGAATGGAAATTATTTTTTCTACTCCATTTTCTACCAATATTGCTTGTGTAGGGGCTAATTTTAAGAGTTCTTTTATTGCCCCGCTGGTTTGGCTATGGGCTCTTGCTTCTAAAAGTTGCCCTAATAAAACCAATGTTAGAATAACTGTTACTGCTTCAAAATATAAATAAACACTTCCATCTGCATTTTTAAATTGGGCTGGAAAAATAGATGGAAAAAGTAAAGCGATAATACTAAAAATAAAAGCCGCACCTACCCCCACACCTATTAGGCTAAACATATTTAAATTCCAAGTTTTAAAAGAAATCCAAGCTCTTTCAAAAAATATCCAAGCGGCATAAAAAACAACGGGAAGTGATAAAGCAAATTGCAACCAATTTTTAATGTTGATATTGAGCAAGTCGTTTATTGGATTGTTAGGTATCATTTCACCCATTACTAAAACTAAAATAGGTAATGTGCAAACTACAGCTATTTTAAATTTTCTAAGTAAAATTTTGTAG
>JAYUJS010000058.1:0-3929 GCA_043765095.1 Ferruginibacter sp. | reverse complement strand
AAAGTTTTTTATTTTCTAATTTTTTCATAATATTTTGCTTGATATTATCTGAGCTAAAGCATGAAACAAGCATGTTTTACTTATACTCTCATTATGAAAAAAGGCGATAAATTCTACTTCTTCAAATGATTCCAACCTTGGGCTACTAAAGGATGCTTATTGCTACCTCTTGTTATTAAGTGTTTGCCTTCGCCAGCATCTGTTATGTAACCAATAATGCTAATGGACGGATTTAATTTTATTTGCTCATAATCTGATTGTGGTACTGTAAATAAAAGTTCATAATCTTCGCCGCCGCTTAATGCACATGCGGTTGGGTCCATTTGTAATTTATAAGCAAACTCTTTCATCTCATCTGCCATCGGAAATTTATCTTCATACAACACACAGCCTACTTCACTTTGTTTACATATATGCATTATCTCACTACTTAGCCCATCGCTAATATCTATCATACTAGTAGGCATTATATTTTCCTCTGCAAAATATTCAATAATATCTTGCCTTGCTTCTGGTTTTAATAATCTGCCTACAATATATGTTTGCCCTTCAAGGTCAGGCTGTGCGCCTGTTTCTTCAAAAATTCTTTTTTCTCTTTCAAGTAATGTGAGTCCTAAAAATGCTCCACCAAGCTCACCACTTACACAAATTAAATCGCCACTTTTTGCACCACTTCTTTTTACATACGCATCTGGTGCTACTTCGCCAATGGCGGTTACACTTATTACAAACCCTCGTAGCGAAGTCGTGGTGTCACCACCCACCAAATCTACTCCATATTTTTCGCATGCAGCATACACTCCTTCATAAAATTCATCCAGCGTTTCTAGCGAAAACCTATTGCTAAAACCAATGCTCAATACTATTTGTGTTGGTGTAGCATTCATAGCATAAATATCGCTAAGGTTTACTACCACTGCTTTGTAGCCCAAATGTTTTAGTGGGGTGTATGATAAATCAAAATGCACTCCTTCCAAAAGTAAGTCAGATGATATTACTGTTTGTCTACCAAAATGGTCTATTACAGCAGCATCATCTCCCACGCTTAATATAGTAGAACTTTGTTTTGTTTCGTTGTGTTGTGTAAGGTGGTCTATAAGGCCAAATTCCCCCAGGGATGATATTTCTGTACGTTCTTGCATAAATACGATTTTAGATTGTTGATTTTAGACTTTGTCATCGCTAGGTCTAAAATCTTTAAGAGTTGCAAATATACTGCATAGCTTTTTAGACTTTTAGTTCATTATTTGCAAGAAACCTATTGTTATTTAAAATAAATATTCTTTATTCGCACAACATGCAACTATCAATCATCATAGTAAATTATAACGTAAAATACTTTTTAGAGCATTGCTTGCTTTCAATAATAAAATCTTGTAAAAATATTGAAGCGGAAATATTAGTGGTAGATAATAATTCCACTGACGGCAGTAAAGAATATCTTTCTTCAAAATTTTCAACAGTACGTTTTTTTTGGAATAAAGAAAACAAAGGATTTGGTAAAGCCAATAACGAAGCATTGCAATTTGCAAAAGGAGATTATATTTTATTTTTAAACCCAGATACTATTGTGGGAGAAGATTGTTTTGAAAAATGCTTAACATTTTTTAAAGAAAATAAAGACTGCGGTGCATTAGGTGTACGCATGATAGATGGTGCTGGTAATTTTTTGAAAGAGAGTAAAAGGTGCTTGCCCACACCTTCGGCAGGTTTTTATAAAATGATTGGTTTGGCAACATTATTTACTTCCTCAAAAATATTTGCTAAATATTATGCAGGTAATATGCCCGAAAAAGAAAATAATAGAGTAGATGTGTTAGCGGGTGCATTTATGATGCTTAGTAAAAAAGCGGTGGAAATAACCAATGGTTTTGATGAAAGTTTTTTTATGTATGGAGAAGATATAGACCTTTCGTATCGTATACAAAAAGCGGGCTTACAAAATTATTATATGGGGCAAAATGCCATCATTCATTTTAAAGGAGAGAGTACGCAAAAAAAATCGGCTAATTATGTAAAGCATTTTTATGGTGCTATAAAGCTATTTGTAAATAAGAACTACAGCAAAAAACCATTGCAGGCTTTTTTAATGAAACGCTTTATTGATATTGGAAAAAACGCAGCTATCATAAAAAATTTTTTCACGTTCCTTCATACTACTGCTTCAAAAAAACACTTAAACACTATTTTTGTAGGCAATTCTTTTCAGCAAGAAAAAACAAGTACAACATTAAAAAATAGTGATTTTACAATTGTATCTACTAATATTATAAAAGAAAAATTGTTAGAAGAGATTACACAATCAAATATAGATGCTTTAATACTTTGCGATGATTATTTATCTTTAAAAGAAATAATAGAATTGCTACCAAAAATGCCTAAAAATATTTTGAGTATGTTTTATCAAAACAATGCAGGCTGCATTATAGGAAGCAATGATAAAAATGAAAAGGGTATTTTTATTGTAGTGTAGCAATTATACCTTTTAATAAGCTTTGTGTACAAGCAGGGTAAGGCGCAAGTGCAAAACTTTCTATTTTAGCTATGTCTTTTTCTATATTAAAACTTATTTGACTTGCAAAGCTGCAATATTTTTTATTTGATAAATATTGAGCCAAATACTCTTGTTCTGATTGTGCTGGTGTAGGTACAAAAATAGCTTTCTGTTGCAAAGCTGCAATATCCATAACAGTTGTATAGCCGCTACGGGCAATAATAATTTTTGATGCAAGCATTAGTTCATTTAATTCTTCTGCGGGTAAATGATTATATATTTTTATATTTCCTGCATTTAAAATATTTTCTGCATTCGGCAAGCCCCTTACCAACGCAATTTTAATTTTTAAATATTGCATTTGACCCAGTAAAATATTTTCAAAAATACTACGCTGCGGTTCTGGCCCTGATAATACTGCAACCACATCGTATTTTTTTTCTACAGTATACTTTTTAAACCTTGATAATGCACCAATATATTTTGTAGGTATCAAAGGCATTTTATGTGGGTGAGATAATTCGCCAGCGAAGTTATTTTCCTTTTCTTCGTCTATCACCCAGCATTCATTAAACTTATTTATATGTTGGTAATTTATTAGCTGGGCTATTTTTTCTGTAACCCCATTACCCGTTTTTATATGCAACTGATGCGTAATAAAAATACAATGTGCTTTTTTGCTGTACAAACCAAACCTATTATCTGCAATTACAATATCTATTTTATGTTCATCAATTACTTTCTCTAGCCATTTTTTTTCTCTTTTTATGGCAACAATAATTTTTGGTATTTGCAGTATGATTTTTGCCCAAAAAGCTGCTTTGTTTTTTGCATACTTTATTCTATAGCCTTTCAGCCTTAGTATTTTTATATTTAAAAATTCTTTTTTTAGTAATACTGCAGCATCGGTTTCAGCAGCTATTACTACTTCGAAGCCTTGTGCAAGCAGTTCGTTTATTATAGGTATACAGCGTGTGGTATGCCCTAAACCCCAATCAAGCGGAGCTACAAGCACTTTTTTTTTGTATGTAGATTTGTTAATATTAAAAGATTTTATGAACAAATTGAAAACTTTTAGGCTATGAATTGCGTTTATTGTTATCTTAGTATTATGAAAGATATTATAAAAATAACATTTTTAGTATTTATTGTACTTGTATTTGTAGCTACTGGTTGTACAGCAAGCAAGGAGCATAAGTGCGGTTGTACTGGTATGGTTGGTTACAAATAATAAAAAAAAATGACATCTAACAGAGATCTTCTTGTAATGTTTAAGCAGCGTTTGATGACGCAGCAAGATATTGATAGGGAAGTTATGCAGTTAAATGAGTTATTGTTTACTACTGAACGACTAGATAATTTTGTACAAGCACATGAAGTTTTAGACCTTAATCGTTATAAAATAGTCTCAAAATCAGTAGAAATAAAAAAATTA
>JAYUJS010000057.1:0-11320 GCA_043765095.1 Ferruginibacter sp. | reverse complement strand
CAATTTTATATTGTTCTGTTTGCTCTCCTTTAAGATGAGCAACTGTATTTTCTACATTATTTTGAAATTCTAATTCTCCTTTTGTTTTTTCTATGCCTGTAGCGTTTTTTACATTTATAGTAATAATGTTTGCAACCGATTCGCCAAGACTTTGACCAAGAGCAGAAATTCCAAAAGCCATACCAAAAGAACCTATATTTTTTCCAATACTACCAAGTTTTGCACCTGATTTTAATATCTTAAAAAGTTTTTTAGTTGTAACATCTGCAAATTCTTTAGCTGCTTCTAGTTGTTGAGGGCTTAATTTTTTTAAATTTTCTGAACCAATAATATTCCCCACAGTTTCTACCAATTTTACCAATCCTTCATTAGCTGTACTTGCAAAGTTTTTAAGCAATTGCCTATTGTCATTGCTCATTTTAATTTTATCAAAAAACTTTTCGTATTCCTTTTTTTTCATATTCGCTATTAGCTCGCTCACTGGTTTTGCTCCTACTACGCAAAGTATTGCTGCTGCTGTAACGCCCATAAAAAAATTTTCTGCAGCTTCTCTAGCTTCTTTTGGTATAGCTGGAGTTATAAAATTTTCCAATAGCTTAAAGCTAAATCCAGTTACCGCACCAGATACAAACTCTTTAGTAGCTACTGATACTAGAGCTGCAGGTATTAAGGCAATTTGTGGTTTATTTTTATCTAATTCCACGTCTGTGTTTTGTAGTGTTGACACTACATTATTATTACTCATGTTAAAAAAATTATGAATTTATTTTTTTAAAGTTAACAATTAAAGAAATAAATGAGCATAATTTACCATGGTATTTAACCCTTTATTGTATATCTATACTAGTTTTCAATAAAAACTTTGTCATTATATAATTTGTAATGTTGGGTTTGTTCAATTTCAAAATATAAGTGTTAGTTTAATCTACTCATAAAAAAATTAAGCTCTTACGCTTTTGCAGAATATGTAGCGAATGGAGAAGTTTGCTTGTATTTGAATGTCACTTTGAGGCTATTAAAGTTATACCAATTGTAAATGTAGTTTAGTCTAATTTCGAATGATAATGAATAACAGCCTAAGCTTTTTTAAAGGCGGTTTTCTAATAACGCTTCAGGTTCGATAAACTTACCCTAACAGCCTTTTATTTTCAAAAAAGTCAATATTATTTATTTTTTCTTTTGCAATAATTTGTTTTGCAATGTTCGTATCCCTTATGTATTTACCTTTACTATATGCAAGTTTTTGCCCATTTTTAGTGAAAAAAATATTATCCTGAAAGCTAGTTAAAATACCTGCAGTAAATGGTATAAGATTTACAATTTTATAAACCTGTTTGTTTAAATAAAATACCCTATAATCTCCTACATTATAAGTTTCTGATGATGTGTAAGGGATTGTATTTTTACCGTCTATAATAAAAGATTTAATCAAGTTCAAATCTGTAAAGTCTACATGCTTACTATGCTTTTTTTCATAAACTTCTGCATTTATTACATATTCATTTATTTCATTTATAAGAGATTTGTGTATTAAGCCAGTTTTGTCTTTCGCATAATATAAGTAAATTTTATTTTCCACATTCTTCCAAATATCTTTTTGGGGCTCTCCAAAATTACAAGTTAATTGCATTTTGTTTGTTGCTAAAAGAGTTATACAAGAGGCTTCCACTTTTTGCCCACAAAAACTTTCCAATACAGTGTCAACTTTAATAATTTTTGCATTTAAATATCTAAGTTCACCAATCTTATTAATTGATTGTCCAAAGGCTGAAAAATTAAATATATAAATAATTATGAGAATACATTTATACATAAATAGTTTTAGTTTAGTTTTCTATTCCAAAAAATACATTACAAATAAATACATTTTTGGTTGTGATATAAGTTACTAATTTCTATTTAAAATTTTGCTTTTTTGTACGCTATACTCTTCTTGGGTTAAGATGCCACGCTGTGTTAGTATAAATAGCTTGTGTAGTTCATCTGCTATTAATGGATGTGTATTTGTGTGTGGCGGCGTATTATGAAGGTCTACATTATTTGCCTGTGGCGCTGCTTGCACATATATAGGTTGCTTTTTATACTCCTCTTGTGCATTTGTAATAGCATCTTTAAATAACATTGGATTTTTTATAAATTCAAATCTGGTCAAGGATAGTTCGGCAGTAGTATGTATTTCTACATTGCCAAAGCTTAACATACGCCCAATAATAGATTGGTCATATTCTACATTGTTTATTCTATCCAATGGGCTTTCTTTACTATATCGAGTAAAATAACCTCGTTCATCTATTACTCTTATGTCTGTAACTACCCACAAGTTGTATTTCCAATTTACATACTTCATTATAGGTATTATTGCAACCAATACAATAATTAAAAGCGCTATCCAATTATGTAGCCACCATACTAAACCTACAGTTACTAGTACCCAAAGTAAAATTGGCAAAACAAGTTGTACCCAATGTTGCCTTGCAGTAAATTTTATTTCTTCTAATGGTTTTAATGTAGTATTCAATTGTATTATTTTTTATAATTATAATAAAAATAGAATATTATTTACAGTAACCACTATATTTTTTTACTCAATTTAAATACTTATATACATATTGTATGGCTAATATAATACAACTAATAAAAAAATCTGTATTATCTACTTTGTGTTAAAGCAGGTTTATTTGTTAACTTTATATCGCTTGTTTGCGTATTGTTTTGCACTATATCTTTATCTTTTACTGCCTGTTTTACTTGCTCTACAATAACGTTATCTTTTTCTAAATGCCCAGTTATTTTATTATCTCCACTGCTTAGAGCCATAAAAACTTGCCTACCTAATGCAGGATTTGTAGATACGCTTAAATAATCATTTAGTGTTAAAGTACCACCACCTGTAGCAGAAAGTAATGCTTTAATTTTAGAAGCTTCTACCAATGCTTGTGCATACAAACTTTTATCCTTATGGTTAATACCTCCGTTAGTTAATTTGGCATAGTGCATTGCTATGGCTGCTGTTCTGTTTAAGTTTAAACTTTTTGCAATCTCAATAATTGGTGTTTGTTTAGGTGTTTGTTGATTTGGTGTTAGTGAGGGTATTGTTGGTTTAAGTTTATTATTAAAATCATTCAATTCTTTTTTTAATGCCTTACCCAGTAAACTTCCCTCTGGGGCTTTTGATAAAGCGTAGGCAATTTGTTTATCGCTTAGGCCTATAACAAGTTTTGGAAATTTTTCTTTAAATTTTTGAACAATTATTTTTTCAAACTCTGGGTTCATATTACTAGCAGGAGCAGGGTTTGGAGCTAGCCCCATGTAATTTCTTCTATTATTAACAAAATTTATATCCAACATTGGTCTTATTCCATATTCATCAATTTTTTTTAAAACTTCTTGATGAGGTAGGTTATTAGGAAATTGCTCTGTAAATTTTTTTATATTATAATCATCTTCTCTCGTAGGGGCTTTGACATTGGCTGGAGCAATAGCTGTTGCTCCATTGGTAGTTTCATTATTTGTGCCAGCAGTACCTAAATTATCAGTATTGTTGCCACCTGTATTTGCTTGACCACCACCACTTTTGCTATTTTGTTGGTTTATTATTTCTTCTACAGCAGCAGGGTTGTTTACAACTTCTATCAATTTTTTTAAAACGGCTTCTTGGTTATTAGTATCTACTAAAGGGGTAACACCCTTTAGTATTTTATCTTTATTATCATTAATATATTTAACATACGCTTGGTTAGCTACCAAATTTGGGTTTGATAATAACCCTGATAATTTGAATTGTTGTGCAATATTTTGCTCAACCGGATTTAATGCATTACTCATAATTTTAATTTATTTTGTTCTGGTTTATTACCAATCGCTTTTTGCAATTCTGGTTTTATTAAATTGTTAGGTACAGTAACTTGCACACTATTTATATTGCCTTCGAGTTTTACGGGCTCAGTTATATTTAGCCCAAGCCCCACCGCATTATTTCCAGCATTTACACTAAAATTACTTTGTGCAGGTTGGTTATCACCAAATGATATATTAAATTTAAATCCAAAATACGCACCCCTGCCATTATCAGCAGTATTATATGATGCTGATAAATTAGTTGGCCTAATCATTACTGGATTTGTATCTATAACTAATTTAGGATTATTTCCACCTTCATTTACAAACTTTACACCTACTTGCAAGTTAGTTGAATCTATCCTCAAAGCCCCACGCTTATTTAATACCTGCATTATTTCTGCTTCTGTATTTAGTTTTGTGGAGGCTACAAAATCTTTTAAATTTACAACGTATAGGCTAGGGTTAGTAGGGTCTTGAACAATTTTTAAATTAAATACCTGGTTGCCTTGGGCATTTTCTTCATTTACATTTGGCCTACCGTTTGTAAAACCTAATGGGTAACTACCTCCGCTTAATAAATTATTTGTAGATGATAATGTAGGAAGACTTACTACTGCAGAGCTATCTAAAACATTTCCCCCGTTATTTGTAAATAATTTACTAAAATCTTCGGGTGTTATGGTTGATGATACTGGGTTTGATGTTGTTGAGCTTGATTGAACTACACTTAATGGAGTAGTTATGCCTTCAGATAACTTATTAGTTACTGATATTGAAGAGAGCGTGTTTACGCTTGTAATTTCTTTAGCAGTTTCTGGTTTGTTATTAGGTAGACTATTAAATTCTGAAACTGTAGGGGTAGATGTTGTTTGGTTTAAAGGGTTTTTATTTGAATTGCTTTGAGGAGCAAGATTTGCTATCTTCTGATTGCCAATATTTGGTATTGCCTGTCCCCTTCTACCTAAACTGGTAGGTATAGAAGTAATTAGCTCAGCACCACTATTCAAGTTTTTATATAAACTTTTGGGTATTGTTTCTTCTTTTGGCATTATAACTTACTTTATTAGGTTAGCTTATTAGCGCTGCTTAATTTGTGGTCGAGTATTTATATTATTTTCTTCTACTGGTAAAAACTTATCTTTAGCTTCTTGACTTAAATATAAAGCTGGTACTGAAATTAAAACCTCTGTAGGTGTTGTTGGTTTTTCAGTTACAGTTTTAGCAGTAATTGTTGCAGACCCATCCACGCTTCCATTATTATAATTAATTCCAGCAGTGGCACTTGTAAGTACCGAATTACTACTACCACCAACTCCAGGAGTCAGATTAAGTTTGATTTCACCGGCAACTGTAGGCTTTGCATTATGATTTACTTTACCATTACTTGTTGTATTGCCCTTAAGAACTAAATCTACCGCTGTAGCTACTGTTGGTACAGCATCAAACTTTATAAATGGTTTTCCATTTTCAAATACCAATTGGACATTTCCTGCACTAAAACCTTTTCCTTGTAAATTGAGTGCACCAGGAATTGACAACAGCCTCTCTAAATCTCTTGGGCTCTGTATTTTATTATTATTCAAAAATGGGAAAACAGCTTCTAATGGTATTGAATAACTACTACCGGTTCCTTTAAGTACATTTACTTTTAGTGTTAAATTATTGTTATTTGTCAATCTATTTCCTTCTAAAGGGTTTTCTGAAACATTAATTTTAATATCACTACCTAAAACAACGCCAACAGCTGATGATCTAGAGACTGGTTGAGCCCTAACCACAGTTGCAGGAGTAACAGCAGGAACGACAGTTGCTGGAGTAGTAGCAGGAACAACAGTCCCTGGTGTAACAGCAGGAACGACAGTTGCTGGTGTTACACCAGGAACCTCAGTTGCTGGTGTTGCTGGTGTTACAGCAGGTACAACAGTTGCTACACCAGTAGGTACTTCAGCCACAGGTTGTGGTGGTATAACCTTTGCCTCAGGCTGTATTTTAGTTACTATATCATCTAAATCTAACTCATCTTTCTCATTTACTGAAATATCGTTATTAGCTATAAGTTGGGGGCGTGTTGAATTATCTAACTTTATTCCACCCTCAACATCCCCAACTTTCAATGGTTCAATATCAAGTCCATTACTAGCTCCTACAACTGGAAGCGGCTGTGTTATATTTTCATTCGTCTGAGTTAGCATTGTATCACTATTAACCCATGGTAGAACTGCAATATCACCTCTCTTAATTTCCAAAGTTTCAAATACTTCAGAAAGCCTATCATCAAAATTGCTTTTGTAATTATTATTTTGTGCCATAATAAATATTTTATTTGTTTCTCAAATATAAAGTAAATTAGATTAAAAATTTACCATAATAACACTATTTATTTTCCAAATCATTAAAAAATACCCTCATAGCTAGGTTTGTAAATGCAATAGGGTTTATTTTATTGCCGTTTTTATGTACTTCATAATGTAAGTGCGGCCCTGTAGATAAGCCTGTAGAGCCAACCGCTCCTATAATTTCACCTCTTGTAACAGCTTGCCCTACACGTACAAACCTTGCACTTAAATGCCCAAACAAGGTTTCAAAACCAAAAGGATGCCTAATAACAATGGTATTTCCATAACCGCCTTTGTACTCGGAGGCTGTAACTACGCCATTTGCAGTAGCATAAGCATTGGTACCCATTTCGGCAGCTATATCTAAGCCAGCATGCAACCTTACTGTTTTTCTTACAGGGTGTACTCTATATCCAAAACCACTGCTTAATCGTTTGTAGCTGTTTGGCTTACAAGGCATCATAGCAGGTATAAAATTAAAATTAGGCGAAAAGGATTGCATATTTTCTATAATAGGTATCATTTTCTCAAACTTATCAGCCCTATTGAGTAATAATACTTCTAATGCATATATTTTTTTGTATAAATCAAATTTTATACTGTCATCTTTTGTTTTTGGGGTACTATCTCTTTTTTGTACAATATTTATTTTTGCAATAGAAACACTAAGCAGAGAGTCGTAGTTAGTGTATATTTTAAATTGGCTGTCTGTACTTGCCAACAATGTATTTTTATTGTCTTTTTTTAAAACCACATTGTTGCTTTGCAAAACAATAGTTAGCATTAACAATAGTACTCCCAAATAAATAAAAGAATATTGTTTCATACCGCATCATTTATTTTGTGCTGTAGTTTAAAGCATTTTTTTTATGCAAAAAAGGTTCTTCAATAAGTTTATATGCAATATAAGAAATACAAGTTGCTACGGGCAATATAATAAAAATAAAAGCAATGGCATTTTCTTTAATATTAATATAATCTTTTAATAAATTAATGCATAAAACTATTGCCACCTGATGAAAAGCATAAAAACTAAGCGACATTTTACCAAAAATTACCAATGGTTTTATTTTTGCTACCCACGCCTCCCTATCAAAATAATATGCAAATATTAGTGCAAAGCATATTGCTATATGTAAGTAAGTAAAAGGAATAGAAGTATGATAGATTAATAGTACAACTATACAAAATACTGCAAATTTTACCATTTGTTTTGTAATACTTTTATAAAATATAGGATACTTATTTACCAATATGCCCACAATACAGCCAAGTAGAATATTTTCGTACTCTGATATATTAAACATTTTTAGTGTAAAAGGAGATATTTTAGAGAGATAAATGGTGCAAAACAACGTTTTTATTACAAAATACAAGGTAAATAATAATACAGTAACCTTTAAATATTGTTTTGTATAAAAAAATACAAATGGTATAAATATATAAAATATTTCCTCTACCCCCATAGACCAAGCTAAATCTGCAAAATCGAGTGTATATTTTTGACAATTGGGTATTTGTGGTAGCAATGCAACATAATATAGTATTACTGCTTTGTGATCCAATACATTTTTAGTATCGGGATAGTGATTTTTCGGCAGGTCTAAAATATGTAGGTGGGGAAATATTAAAAATGCAAGAAGTATTAACAAATAATAGGTAGGCCAAATTCTAAGGATGCGTTTTATCCAAAATGTTTTTACAAAATAAAAGCCCGTATCATTTACTTTATTTTTTACCTTGGCAAGGTTAATAGCAATATAAAAACCGCTTGATACAAAAAAACCAGTTATACAAATCCTGCAAGTATTGTGAAAAATAAAAAATTGATGGTCTGTAAACGAAAAATCAATACCGTAAAAACCTAAAATAAGAAAGTAATGCCCAATAAATAATGCGAAAGCAAAAAAACCTCTTATAATATATTGTGTATTGGAATGTACTAACAAGGTATTTAATTTATAAAATTAAAAGGGAACGGCGTTTAAAACATCTGATTGAGACACCCTGCATTTTAAATTTCTATCTCCGTTTTTTTCCCAGCTTTCTATAAAAAGTTCTTTATTTTTTTCATTAAAAGTAAATTTATCTAATACAAACACCTTTACTATTTCATTATCAAATCCTTTTACGTACATGCTGCTATTGTATACATAAATTGGATTTACTTGGTTTATTTGAGTGGCCTTTCCTTTGCTTTTTTTAAGTGTAGATATTGAAAAGTTGAAAGAATTTATATCGTACCCAATACTAGATTCATTTATTATTTTTACAATAAAATATAATTTATCGTTTTTTACAAAGCACTTAGATAATGACATTTGTACTTTACCAACAGTATTTTTAGACTCGTATCGCTCAAAAAAACTATGCTTTTTTAATAAAATAGCACTTACTGAATCATACTTGTAAACTTTTTTTTGAGGTATTTCGCTTACAGTATCTATTTCATTGTTGTCTTGTAGCTTAGTATTTTCTTTGTTGTATTTAATACTAAAAGTATCTTTCATATAAATAAAAGGAATGCCACCACAATCTTTTTTATATGCACATATATAACTATAATACTTACCAGCTGTTCGTATAGTAAGATTCGTTTTTGTAAAAGAAGGTACTTTATTACTCTTTAAAATAATTTTAAGTACTTTATTGTTTTCTTTTGTAATGCCTATTTCCACTTCCTCAGTAGCAGCCCCAATATCGTAATATTCTATTGGATTGTTAAATACAAGATGAGTTGTCATAGGGTAAGTAAGACATATTGTAAATGGGGCTTCTTTATTTTCAGTTACTATAGGTACATTTTTCCTGCTTTTTTGGGCTATACTACTATTTACTAAAGCAAGCAAAAACATGCTAACAAATACATATTTCATATATTATTCTATTGTTCGTTTTTTATTAAAATAAAAACTCGGTATTCATTATCTAAGTGTACTGAGATATTTTGTATTCTATTTTGGTTTTTTCTTCTAAAAACTCCAGTTATAACTCTTCCTGTACCTGCAACTGCACTTAAACCAGGTTGCCCACTTAAAGATTGTGTTATGGCATTGTCAGCCTCTTGCGCAAATTCTTCGCTACCTTGGTTAAGGTTTTTTACCTTTTGTAAACCAGAGTTTGGCACATTTATACCCTTATTACCATCTAAGTCATACACTTCCCAGTTTACATTAAAGCTTTTGCCGTTGTATATAAAGTTTTTTATTGATATGGCTAGTCTATTAGTACCAACAGCACCAGCTGCAAAGCCCCAAATATAAGAGTTGGCAGGTATAGTAACATCTTTATACGTTAAAGGTTGCAATATTCTTAAAGTTATTCTACCATCGTTAGATTGTACTTTTTGATCACCATTTACAATGGCAGAAATCATTTGAGTATTTGGGGTAGAGCTATTACGTTGATTATTTTCATAGTTATAATTGGCAATTCCATTATTATTATCGTTTTTGGCGAAAGAACCAGAATTGCTAGAACGAGTAATCTTTCCACTTTCTGTATTATAATTATTACTTTGTTGTTGATATATCTTTTTCTCCTCTCTTATTGCATTATTATAATTAGGCTTATTTCCGCCACCGCCACTTGTATTAAAATTATTAATAGTAGGTATTTTTCTTTGCATATCTCCTACACCTGCACCTCCACCAGATTGTGCATCTTTATATAAATTATTATAACGCTGGTTTAATGAATTTAAATCCTGATTTGCTTGAACTACTGGGACAGTCGTAGGTGCTGGAATTACGTTAGCACCTTCTTTTGGGGCATCTATGGATGCTATCAAACTTTCTGTAGAACTTCTATTAGTTGTTGTTTTAGGATTTTGCAACGTTGGACTGATAAAATTTTCAGAATTATTATTTTTATCATCAGCATTGATACCCGCCTCTATTTTATTAAAGCCAGAATCGGATATGGTAGCACTTGGTAAAGATGTAACCAACGTTTTACTTTTATTTTTTGAATCTGCTGGGTTTTCTGGTTGTGCAAAAAGTACACCAAACATTAAACATAAAATTGGCACAAATATTAACGGCGCTATAAGTAATACGGTTACTTTGCTTTTTGGTATTTTATTTTTTTCTTGCATGTGTTTCAATTATTTTATCATTATTGGCTTCGTAGTTTGTAATCATTAGCCCATGAGGGTTATTTTCAGATCGGTTTGGCAATTCTTCAATAGTACAAGTGGCTACTAGCCGCCTTACTTCTACTACTGAGGAGCGTACTAAAGTTATACTACCAAATATTTGTGCATTGTATGGATAATTATTTATATCCAAGTTTATAGAATCCAATTTTATTTCTTGATAAGCATCTGCTGCTATTAAATTAGAGTAAAATTTTTGTTCCTCTCTTAATTTATGTAATTCTCTAATGCTTTTATCGCCCAAATACAACGATCGTTTAACTACGTTTTCTTCAATCATTTTTGGATCAGCTGTCAAATTAAAAAATAAATCATGAAACATGCGTATGTGGTTCTTTATTTCAGCAGGTTTATTTTTTTTGTAATTTTCAGATACCATCATCTCCATACTCTGCCCTCTAAGGGTTACATACACACTTTTACGTATTTCATTAATAGTACTATTAGCTTTAAAAAATATAATAATATTTACCAATAAACTACTAGCTATTACACCAATTAATACAAAACGTAATATTTTGTTATTAGTTTCTAATTTAGTAAGGCTTTGTAAAAAATTCATTTATGTAATTTTATTTCTTTTTTGTCTGTATTGTCAAGGTTTGTTGCAAACTATCTAATTGACTCCTTTGTAATTGTGGCACTACCTTTCTAGTAGCTTTTAAAGGGTAACATACATCTACATTATCCTCTCTAAAGCCTTTATACATTACAAACGAATTATCCAACGTTTTTAAAATATTATTTATAGAACTCCAAAAAACAAAGCAATTTAAAACTGAAAAAAGCACCACCATACTGGCTAGTATAATTACATTTAGTTTAAAAGTTGCTAAAATATCTTTTCGTTGCATTAGTTGTTTAAATTTTAACCAGCTTTTCTTTGCAAATCGTATCCACTTTCTTTGCTATTTTTATCTATATAACTAAAGCCACCTGCATTTACAATAGCTGCTGATATGCGGGGCACCAACATGTGGGTAACAAA
>JAYUJS010000056.1:0-1451 GCA_043765095.1 Ferruginibacter sp. | reverse complement strand
TTGCAGAAGGAGCACAAGACGATGGAGCAGGCTGTATGCAAAGCATTGAAATAATAAGAGCTTTTAAAAAAGCAGGCATACAACCAAAGCGAACGATACGTGCAGTAATGTTTATGAATGAAGAAAATGGAAGTGGAGGAGCGGATGCCTATTTGGAAAATGCTAAACTAAAAAAAGAGCAGCATATATTTGCATTAGAAAGCGATGCAGGTGGTTTTACACCAAGAGGTTTTACACTGGATATGAAAGAGAAGGCAAGAAACAAAGTGATAGATTGGACGCTGTTGTTTAAAAATTATAGTGTGTATGATTTTAGTATAGGTGGTAGTGGTTCTGACATAGATGACCTAAAAACGATTGGTGCAGCATTGGCAGGACTTAGACCAGATAGCCAACGCTATTTTGACCTGCACCATGCAAGTACGGATGTATTTGAAAGCGTGAGTAAAAGAGAATTAGATTTAGGTGCTTTAAACATGGCAGCGTTTGTGTGGTTGGTGAGCGAGTATGGGCTGTAAGAACGAAGTTCAAAGTTAAAAGTTGAAAAAATTCCGAAACCCTATCTGCGGCTATAAGCCCCGTTAGCGGTTGAGTAAGCATCTTTAAATTTGAAGGCGTGTCCGCCGTTTGGAGGGTAAAATTTTTTTTACAAACAATTTGGTTATTACTGGGTACATAAAATGCGAAGCGTTTTCATCCACGCATTATCCTTAATTATAGAGACATTGATTGTAATAAAAATAAGAATATTAAAACGTCTTTCCACCCCTAACTACGGGACAAGGGGTTCTTCCGAAAAATTGGAATTGGATGTCGGCAAAAAAGCAAAAACAAAAAGGATAAAATATTAAAATTTAAAATAAAAACTAATGGACGATATAAAAAAAGAAATAGTACAAGATGTGCAGAAAGAAATAGCCCCAATTAAAAAAAGAGGTTGTGGAAAATATGTATTTATGTTTTTGTTTGCATTTCTATTAATTGGCGGAATAATTTTTTGGTGGAAATATTACTACACATACAGCGATGGGTCTCGTTCTGGACTATTGCAAAAATTATCTCACAAAGGTAACTTGATGAAAACGTATGAAGGAGAATTGGTGTTGAGTAGCATAGCCTCAAGCGCTAATGTGGCAATTGCCTCAGAAAAGTTTTTATTTTCTATTGCCAATGATAGCCTAGCAAAAGCAATGATGCCTTTTGAAGGAAAAAGAGTAAGGCTGCAATACCAACAAAAAAAAGGTTCACTTCCTTGGAGAGGCGATAGCGAATATATTGTAGATGGCTTTATACCGGAACCATAATTTTAATTACCTCCATACAACAAAAATATTGCCGGTTGCTTATGTAGCTCCGGCATTTTCTTTTTCCACTCACCAATGGTTTTGGTTTTTATGTATTCATTAGTGCCTGTAATATTTGCCGCAATGCAAAGCATGGTTTTGTCAGTA
>JAYUJS010000055.1:0-3944 GCA_043765095.1 Ferruginibacter sp. | reverse complement strand
TTAATTTTATAACGCCATCCAGTTGATACATTTTTGTTGCAATAGCAGCTTGTTCTTTTACCCAATTATTGTATTCCGTTATCGTCTCCGCTATTTCCGCTAAATACCTCACTCTTTTAGGTGGAATAATAGAACCGCTCATGCCACCACTTTTTGCAAAAGCAGCATGTTCTCCAAATTGCGAGCTTGTTTTTGCAGAAATAACTTTCATTAATTTATCGAACAATTCATTTACACCCGCATCGTTAAACTGTGCAGCAATAGTACCAACTACTGGCAAGTCTTCATCTTTTGCATCCCACAATTCGTAATTGCGTTTGTATTGTTTACGCACATCATGCAAGGCATCAAGCGCACCTGCCTTATCAAATTTATTTAGGCAAATTACATCTGCATAATCCAACATATTTATTTTTTCTAATTGCGATGGGGCGCCATACTCAGGCGTCATCACATACATGCTCACATCGCAATGTTCTAAAATAGATGCATCACTTTGCCCTACACCAGCACTTTCTAAAATAATTAAATCAAACCCTTCGGCTTTGCATATTTGCAGTGCCTCGGTTACATATTTACTTAGTGCTTTATTACTCTCCCTAGTAGCAAGGCTGCGCATATATGCACGAGGCGATGATATGGAATTCATTCTTATTCTATCACCCAATAATGCACCACCTGTTTTCTTTTTGCTTGGGTCTACAGAAATTACAGCAATCGTTTTATCTGTATAATTATTTAAAAATCTACGAACAATTTCATCAGTTACGGATGATTTTCCTGCGCCACCTGTACCAGTAATACCTAGAACACAGCCCACCTGTCCACCAAAGGGGGGGGCTACCAGAGCGAAGATTGGTGTATTATTCTCCTCCCTATTTTCTGCAGCAGTTATAGCTTTAGCAATTTTAATAATATCTTTCCATTCCCCTAATGCAAACTTTCCACTTTTAAAAGAAGGTATGTCCTTAGTTCCCCCTTCGGGGGGCAGGGGGGCTTCTTTACTCTTATCTATCACATCTTGTATCATTCCTTCCAATCCCATTCTGCGCCCATCATCAGGACTGTAAATTCTTGTAATGCCATAATTGTGTAACTCCTCAATTTCTGTAGGTAAAATAGTACCACCACCGCCGCCAAATATTTTTATATGCCCACAACCATTTTCTACCAACAAATCTTTCATATATTTAAAAAACTCCACATGCCCCCCTTGATAGCTAGTGATAGCGATACCTTGCACATCTTCTTCTATTGCGCATTCCACAATTTCTGCTACGCTCCTATTGTGCCCAAGGTGTATAATTTCTGCACCTTTGCTTTGCAATATTCTGCGCATAATATTTATAGCTGCATCATGCCCATCAAATAATGCTGCTGCAGTTACTAGTCTTACTTTTTTTTCTGTTACTTCAGTCATATTTTATTTTTTGGCTAAGAGGTCAAAGGAGAAAAAGAGTAAAAGAGGATTGCTCAATTTTTAAGTTATTTTTTCAACTTTAAACTATTCTTGTTTTGTTTTTTGCTAAGCGGTTGGAAGAGAAAATGAGAAGAAAATAATTATACAATATCAATTTATTTTTCAACTTTTAACTACTTATATTTTATTTCTTATTTATTGCTATTAACTTGTTTCCTTCTTTTCTCTTTGAGCCTATTAGCTCATTCTAAAAGTCAACGCTGCAAAATCCTCAATACTCAAAACCTCAGCACGTTTATTAAATAACTCATCTTTTAACTCTTCTGCTGTAAACAAGGCTTTTACTGCGTTGCGTAAGGTTTTTCTACGTTGATTAAAAGCAGTTTTTACCAAAACAATATATGCCCTTTCTGATTTTACTACCAATGCTTCTTTTTTTCTAGTGAGTCTAATCATACCACTCATTACTTTTGGCGGCGGTGTAAAACTTGTAGGTGGCACATCAAATAAATATTCAATATCGTAAAAAGGTTGTATTAATGCGCTTAAAACACCATAAATCTTTCCGCCCGGTTTTGCTGCTGCTCTTTGTGCCACTTCTTTTTGAAACATTCCTATCACTATTGGCACATCATCTTTCCAATCTAATATTTTAAATAAAATTTGTGTAGAAATATTATAAGGAAAATTACCAATTACTGTAAATGTTTCATCAAAAGGTTTTTCTATTTCTAAAAAATTTTGGTGAATAATTTTATCTTTTAATACAGGATATTTTTGTTTTAGTATTGGTACTTTTTCATCATCAAGTTCTACGGCTTTAAAATTAATATCAGTTATTTTTATTAATTCTTTTGTAAGTGCACCACCACCTGGCCCTACTTCTAATAAATTTGTAAACTCATGCTCATTTAATGCTGCTACAATTTGTTTTATGATGACTTCATCTTTTAAAAAATGTTGTCCTAATGACTTTTTCAACTTTAACATACTACAAAAATAGCTTAATAAACGATAAATATCATTTTTGGAAAGCGCTATAAACCACTCTAAAAAACTGCATGTTTAGTTCTATTCTATTTAATTGTATTTTTACAACTCAATTAGTATTATGAGCATTACAAATGAACAAAAACCAGTTATTGGTATTAGCTGTGGAGATATCAATGGCATTGGTCCCGAAATAATAGTAAAAACTTTAACAGATACTCGAATATTAGATATTTGTACGCCCGTTATTTTTGCCAATAACAAAATGCTTAATTTTTATCGTAAAACGCTGCCCGAAAGTAATGTTACTTTTAATATTGCAAAAGATAATGCACATATAAGTACAAAGCAAGTAAACGTATACAATTGCTGGGAAGAAGATATAGTAGTAACACCTGGACAGCTAAATGAAACAGGAGGTAAGTATGCACTAATAAGCCTTACTACGGCTGGTGAGGCTTTAAAAGAAAAGCACATAGATGCTCTAGTAACTGCACCATTACATAAAAGCAATGTACAAAATGCAACATTTAAGCATACTGGTCATACACCCTATCTTAAAGAAATATTTGGCGCAAAAGATGTTGCAATGATGCTAGTGGCTGATAATATGCGTGTAGCTTTGCTTACAGAGCATGTACCTATAAAAGATGTAGCACAATTTATTACAAGAGATGCCATATTAAGTAAGCTAAAAATAATAGACGATTCTCTTAAAAAAGATTTTGGTATAAATAAACCAAAAATTGCCGTGCTTGGTTTAAACCCACATGCAGGCGATGAAGGCTTGGTAGGCAAAGAAGAAAAAGAAATTATAAAACCAACTATTGCAGAGGCAAATCAAAAAGGAATATTTTGTTTTGGCCCATACAGTGCGGATGCATTTTTTGCAAGGGGTTCTCATGAAAAATTTGATGCCGTTTTGGCTTTGTATCATGACCAAGGGCTTATACCATTTAAGTCTCTAGCATTTGGCGAAGGGGTGAATTATACTGCTGGTATTGATGGGGTGCGCACTTCGCCTGACCATGGCACTGCCTTTGATATAGCAGGAAAAGGTATTGCAGACGAAGCAAGTTTTAGAGAAGCTATTTATAAGGCTGTTGATATTGTAAACATGCGCAAAGAAATTATCACACAATATGCAAATCCACTAAAGAGAAGAAGTGCCTTTGTATTTAAACATGCCAAAGATGAGGCTATACCATTGGAAGTGTAGAAGTAAATTTTTACTTTACACAAACAACTAAGAAATATTTTTTATTTTGTAAATCAATTATTTTCAAATAAGCATAGCCAAAGCGATAAATTATCTTCATTAGCATATCTATTTAATATTATGGAATTATTGGTAAATGAGTAATATTTACATTTTTTATGATGATAGATATACGTGTCAATTTATAAAATAATTCAGAATAAATCTTACTAGTAATTTTTTTAAATTAGCAACTTCAGATGAAATATCTATTTTATTACTTTTTTTTGTACAATCTCCGTATATAAATTTATACTTTTTTTGAATTTTAATTTT
>JAYUJS010000054.1:0-3945 GCA_043765095.1 Ferruginibacter sp. | reverse complement strand
GGATATTTCATTTTGTTATTACTTTCGGTAATATACAAGGGTTTCACCCGTGGTTACTCTAAGTCAACCCTTTCGAGGTTGACAATGTGTACATTTTATTTTTTACTATTTAAAACTTTGTTTTTTTAATGCGCATAGTCCATTTCAAAATCTCCTTTTATCCTTTCTATTGATGGATTAAAATAGCCAAACTTTAAATCAGGAAATTCTTCTTGTATCAATTCTAGCATTTGTTTTACACCCATGCATTCGCCAGTATCTGTTACACCAATTTTTCCTAAATACCAATCCGGGTCAATATTAAAATTACGCCATTGTATCATTTTTAGATTTGTTTCCTTTATCAATTTTCTAAGTGCTTCATATTCTGCTACACTATCTGTCATACCAGGAAAAACAAAATAATTTATACTCGTCCACACACCAATTTCATTGGCTACTTTCAAGCTTTCTATAATGTCATTAAAATGATAATTATTGGGGCGATAATAAGGTGTATAAATTTCTTCTCTAGCAGAGTTGGTACTCACACGAATACTTGTAAGCCCCGCTTCACACAATGCTTTTACCGCTTTAGGCATACTGCCATTTGTATTAATATTGATGCTGCCTTTTTGTGTATGCTTTCTTATTTCAATAATAGATTCTCGTATTGTTTCCCACATAAGCAGAGGCTCGCCTTCACAGCCTTGCCCATAACTTATAATGGGGAAAGGAGCGGTTTCTAAATGCGGTACTGTAAACTCTACAATTTCTTCGGCGGTTGGTTTAAACGTTAATCTATCTTGCGTACTCACAATCGTTTCATCGCTTGGCTGAAAAGAAATACAACCAATACAATTGGCATTACAAGCTGGAGATATTGGCACAGGACACTCCCATCTGCCGAGTGCAAGGTTTCTTGCAGCAGGACATGTATAAGTCATACAACAATTTTCCATTAAATGTTTTACCAGTCTATTCTCTGGATAAGCTTTTAATAAATTATCTGTTCCTACTTCTATTTCATCATCATGATAACCTTCGCTTTCTTGCCTAATATCTTTTTCTATCCTTACTGCTGGCACATATATTTTATCATCTTGCCAGCCCGCAGCTGTGTAACAAAATAGTGGCAACGTAGGCGCATCGGGCATTGTCTCATACGCAGCTATATACAAGCCTGTGTGCGCTGGAGGAATAAAAGCCGCCACTGCCCATCCTTTTTCGCAAATACGCATTTCACCCGTTTCTACATCTATTCCAATTCCTCTTCTGCCTGGTAGTTCGTATAATTGTCCACCTTCTGGTAATAGAATAAATTCATCGGTTGGTATTGGCAGCGCATCCCAACCACTTCTTCCAGCCACATATAAAGTTTCATCTTCATAAATTCCGCCTTCGCCATCAGAAAACATTAAAAAAGGAGATTGTGTTTTAACTTCACTCATGCTGCAAAAATACTTGTAAATGGTTAAATTATTGTGAAGACTCAAACATAAATCATTTAAAATATTTAGCTTATTTTTAAAAATATAGATATAATTACGATAATTTTCAATTTTTTAATAATCTGCTAATTGTTAGAATTAAATATTTAGTATATCCAAATTCAGTAAAAATTGACAGTTTAGCAAAAATCGAAATTCAATAAGCAACTTGACTGGATAAAACTGCCTACAACATTGATTTTTGTACAAGTGTGGCTTGACAATGTAACAATGAGCAGCGGTTCTCTACTCGGCTTCAGTTTCGGCTTGACGTCCCCTGATATTTTTCGGTAATAAACTTGTATATTTATTTTTTCAATAGGGTTCGTTTTCGGGCAGAAGAATTTCAAATTCCACACCTGCACAAAGCCCTGCTCGTAAGTGGCAATTTTGAGAGAACCCTAAAATGGAAAAATCATATATAGTAAACAAATTAGAAAACAACTCATTTGAACCAATTGGAGAATTGTCAAGTGATGAATTTATTGCACTTGAAAAATGTATAGAGTCGATTAATATTTTTACTAAACAATTTTTTAATTATTTATACTACCAATTGAATTTTGTAGAATTCGACAAATTAATAATGGCATTATCAGATATAGCTGTAACAAATCTAAATGCAAGCGAATTAAACACTAATAAAAAATTTATTAATATAAACAAAGTTGTATTTAATTTACTTTCGTCATACAAATTTTTTTTAGATAGTTCAGAGACGTTTTTAAAAAGAAAATTTGGTAAAGACTCTAAAGAGACATTGCAATTTATTAAAATGACAAATTTCTATTTTGATAATAGTTTTGCATATAGATTTCTAAGTAAACTAAGACACTATACTCAGCACATTGGATTCCCAATTCATCATACACCTTTTGAAGTAACAGAGAATTTAATGGAACCTCAAAAAATGAAAGGGAATTTTAAATTATTAGTTTCAAGAAACATTTTGCTATTAGAGAAAGAACTTTTAGGCGCAATAGTCTATAAAGATATTCAGGCGAGGAGTTATGATATTGACATAAAACCGCTAATATATGAGTTAACAACAATAATTGGAAAGCTTGAGTATTTAATTTACAATTTTGAAAAGTCTGAATTAGTCTCCAACATTAAAATAATTGATAATAATTATTCGAAGTTTAAAACTAAAACAAACAAAATAGTTGTAATGTATGATGTAACAATTGGGGTAAAATATCATACTTTTAGTACAACAACTTTACCACTTGACGAAATTAGCGAATTAAA
Organism: Ferruginibacter sp.; assembly: GCA_043765095.1. Classification (GTDB taxonomy): domain Bacteria; phylum Bacteroidota; class Bacteroidia; order Chitinophagales; family Chitinophagaceae; genus Ferruginibacter. The sequence goes on along the minus strand of JAYUJS010000054.1, from coordinate 1,225 downwards.
TAATTTTATAAATTGGGCGGCGAAAAACTGCCACTAACATTGGGTTCTGTATAAGTGTGTCTTGACAATGTAACAATGTGCAACGGCCCTTTACTCGGCTTCAGTTTCGGCTTGACGTTTCCTGCTCATCTTCGGTAATTTACTTGTACTTTTGATTTTTCAATCATCATTGGTTTCGGGCAGAAGGAACTCAATTTCCCATGCATAAACAAATCCTGATTGTTAGATTGAATAAAATTTTGTCTAGTTCTCACTAAAAGAATGTGAGCCGTTTCTATGAAAAGCGCATCGAATTCAATAAGCCGCTTGTATGCCAACAAAGGAAGGCTATACTTTACAACCATTATTTTATAGGATTATTAATAATTTATAAAAGGTTATATTTAATATCAAGCATTATCTTGCACAAAAAACATACTGATTGAAAAATATACTACTTTTTGGAGCTGGCAAATCTGCATCGGTACTTATTGAATATTTAATAGAAAATGCTGCTGAAAATAACTGGCATGTTACAATAGCTGATACTGATATAAAAATAGTAGAAAATAAAACAAAAAAGCATGCCGCAACAACTGCTATTGAAGCCAATATTAACAACGATATTGTACGAAAGGAGCTAATAAAAAAAACAGATTTAGTTATTTCAATGATGCCGCCTTTTTTGCATATTTTAGTTGCAAATGATTGTTTAGAGTATAGCAAACATTTATTAACTGCTTCTTATGCCGATGAGCAAATAAAATTATTAGCAGATAAAGTAAAAAGCAAAGGCATAATATTTTTATGCGAAATGGGGCTTGACCCTGGTATTGACCATTTAAGTGCTATGCAAATAATTAATGATATAAAAGCAAAAGGTGGGAAGGTTACTTCTTTTAAAAGCCACTGCGGTGGGCTTGTAGCACCAGAAAGTGACGATAACCCATGGCATTACAAAATAAGTTGGAATCCTAAAAATGTGGTAATGGCTGGCAAAGCAGGTGCTGAATATTTACAAGACAGAAATCATATTATAGAAAAATATGAAAATTTATTTAATACTGATAGAATTATAGCAATAGCAGATGAAACAATTGGTGCTCTTAGTTATTACCCTAATAGAAATAGTTTACCATATATTGATTTGTATAATTTAAACAATGTAAAAACATTTGTACGCACAACACTTAGGCATAAAGATTTTATACAAGGATGGAAAACAATTATTGAATTAAAATTAACC
>JAYUJS010000053.1:0-3947 GCA_043765095.1 Ferruginibacter sp. | reverse complement strand
AAAATATAAAATTAAATTGCTTATAGTAATGCTAATTTATCTAAACTGTAAAATATTTGTATTGAAAAATGCTTTTTATACTTATAAGTATAGAAGCTTCATTTATAAAACTAAGATTAATTATTGTCGTTTTTTCCTTCCTTTTTCCTAATTTTATACAATGGACTTTACTGCACTTATTGCTATATTTTTTTCGATTATTTTAATTGGTTTTTTTACAGGTATAGAGCTTGCTTTTCTATCTTCAAATAAGTTATCGCTTGAGCTTAACAAAAAGCAAGGTACTTATGCTGGTAAAATTTGGGGTAGCTATGCAGAAAAACCTGCAAAATTTATTGCTACCATTTTAGTTATTACCAATGTACTGTTGGTTATATATGGCTTGCTGATTGGAGAGTTTTTACTACCACTTTGGCAAATGATGGAAAAGCTATTATTGTCTAATACTCCAAAAATGGCTAAATATGTAAATTTTATAAAACTATTTGTCGAAATAATTTTGGCTACAGGTATTATTTTATTTGTAGATTTTTTTAGCAAATCACTTTTTAGAGCACGAAACAATAACCTTTTAGCAAACAGTTTCGTATCGTATTTTGTACAGTTTTTTTATGCTGCTTTTTCTGGTATTGCTAATATTTTTGTAGGAATGGCGGAGTGGGTATTAGAATATATTTTTAATGTAAAAGTAACAGATAAAAAAGAAGTTTTTGGAAGAGTAGAAGCAGAACATTATACGCAGCAAAATAAAACAAGAAATGAAGATGATAATTCTGAAATTAATAAAGAATTATTTGAAAATGCTTTATCTCTTAGCGAAGTTCGGTTAAGGGAGTGTCTTGTTCCACGCAAAGAAATTGTAGGTATAAGCAATGTGAGTACAATTATAGAAATAAAAAAATTATTTATTGATTCTCAACTAAGTAAATTGGTAGTGTATGATAAAAATATAGATAATATTGTTGGTTATGTGCACCAATTAGATTTATTTAAAAGCCCTGCTACAATTCAAGATATTTTATTGCCAATACCTACTGTGCCAGAAACAATGAGCGCAACCGATCTAATGGCAAAGTTTGGTAAAGAAAGAAAAAGTATTGCGTGGGTAATAGATGAATTTGGTGGCACAGCAGGTGTTGTAACTATGGAAGATTTGCTAGAAGAAATATTTGGAGATATAAAAGATGAGTACGACGATATTGAAGAATTTATTGATAAGCAAATTTCAGAATCAGAATATTTGTTTAGTGGAAGGGTAGAGCTAGATTTGATTACAGAGAAATACGGACTTAATTTTCCAGAAGATGAAACCGCTGAAACCCTATCTGGCTTTATAATACAAAACAATGAAAATATACCAAAAGAAAAAGAACAAATAATTATTGGTAATTATGAATTTAGCATAATGAGCATGAGTGATACAAGAATAGAAACGGTTAAATTGAAAGTGCTAAAAAAAAACTAGCTTTTACATAATTATTTTTCTTTACATTTTAGGAAACGCCTCACTTACTATAAATTAATTTTTTAGTTTAATGCATATAGTTGCTCATATTTCTGAACAAAATCACAAAAATAGTTTGCTGCTCACCATGCTGAGAATACTTGCAGCCAAATACCCGCAGCACAGATTTACTTTTTATTCTGATAAAATTATTAAAGATTTAGAGTGTAATTGCATCAATGAAATTGTATCACCTAAAATTAAAAATAATTTGATGCTTTTTTTTTGGTACAACTATAGATTGCCACGTATTTTAAAATTAAAAAAAAAAATTGCATTTATAAGTGATGCAGGTATGCTTTGTGATATTGCAAATGCAAACCAATATCTTTTTTTTAGTAATACTAATTTTTGGCAAAATAGCAATACTTATTTTAAAAATGTATTTGAAACATCTTTGCAAAAAGCTTCTAAAATATTTGTAACAGAGCCATATTTTAATTTTTTGCTAAAAAACAAATACTCAATAGCCAATGATAAAGTAGAAACAATTTATTATGGAATAAATACAGAGAAAAAATTACTTATACCGTTAACCATAGAGCTTATTAAGAATAAATATACAAATGGTTTTGATTATTATTTGTGCCCTGTAAATGAATATTCAAAACAAAAACTTATTATTATTTTAAAAGCATTTTCAACATTAAAAAAAATGCAAAAAACAAGAATTAAACTTGTATTATTTTTAAACAATATTACAAATGAGTGCTTAATTGAAAATTTTGAAAATTATAAATACAAAGAAGATATTATTTTTATTACAGAAAATAATGATAATAGAAAAGAAATAGTAGCATCTGCAAATACTATTTTTTCTTTTGCAGATTATAAACCAAATAGTGTAGCAATGGTAGCCTTGCAAAATGAAGTAACAGTAGTATTAGAAGATACTGAAATGAATAAGGGCATTTTTGGTGAGGCTGTATTGTATGTAAGCATAGAGCAAAAAAGTATTGCTGATATGATGCAATTAATTTATAAAGAGGAGGCATTTAAAATAGATTTTAAAACCAACGTAGAAAATTTATTGTTAAATTATAATGCTGAAAATGCAGCAGAGCAATTGTTTCAAGCTATTTATATTCCATAAAAATTACAATTAATTATAAAATTAACTAGTATGAAATTTCAATCACCGATAGCAATAGAAACAATTGCTACACTTATAAATGCAAAAATTATAGGTATTAATACTGTGGCACTAGGCATAAATGAAATACATAAAGTAGAAGTGGGTGATTTGGTTTTTGTAGACCATCCAAAATATTATGAAACTTGTTTAAATAGTGCTGCTACTTTTATAATTATTAATAAAGAAGTGGTAGTGCCAGCTGGCAAGGCTATTTTAATAACAGATAACCCTTTTGATGCTTACTGCAAAATTGTAGAAATATATTCTCCTTTTGAAAAAGCTGCTACATTAGTGAACACAACTAAAATAGGGGCGGGAACATATATTTATCCTAGTGCTTTTGTTGGTAACAATGTTACGATTGGTAAAGATTGTATTATTTTCCCCAACGCTACAATAATGGATAATTGTGTGCTAGGCAATAACGTAATTGTACAATCAGGGTCGGTAATTGGTAGTAATGCGTTTTATTACAATACAAAAAAAGATAGAGAATATTGGTATAAAAAAATGCCGAGTTGTGGTAGGGTAGTGCTGGAGGATAATGTAGAGATAGGCGCTGGCTGTATGATAGACAGAGGCGTAACGCATGATACACGAATAGGCGCAGGTAGCAAGCTGGATAACATGATACATATAGGGCATGATACAGTGCTAGGTAAAAATTGTTTACTTGCAGCAGCAACAACAATAGCTGGTATGGTAACAATAGAAGATGGCGTAACAATATGGGGCGGTTGTATAATTAATAAAACCCTCACAATAGGCGCTAATGCAGTGCTACTGGGGCGTACAGGTGTGGGTGGCAACCTGGAAGGTAACAAAACCTACTGGGGTGCACCTGCACAAGAAGCTAGTATTATAAAAAGAGATATGGTATGGATAAAAAGAATACCTGCTTTGTGGGAAAAAGTAATGGGTAAATAATTTTATATGTACTATTTTTATCTGACAGCTTTACAATTTATACAACTGCTTTTTTATTAAATTATAATTTGCAAAAATACAAAGCACAAAAAGTAATAATGTTAAGGCAATCACATAAATATCTACATAAGGAGATAATGAATCTTGCCCTGCAATAAAATTTCGTTGAAAAGTAAATTGAAAAAATTGTGTGGCTACTAATGCTATTAAAATAATAATTGCATAAACAGGTATCCATTTTTGAGTAACTGTTTTACTAAGCCACAATGGTGAGTAACCTAGTGTGAGCAATAGTTGTAGGTTATCTTTACTTCTACTAATCATAAGCTGTAAGTAAAAAGAAAATAAAAGTATTGAAAGTAATACAACTAAAATAGCTAA
>JAYUJS010000052.1:0-1455 GCA_043765095.1 Ferruginibacter sp. | reverse complement strand
TAAACCCTTATTTTAATATCGTTCAAACCTTCTGCAAATATTTTTGCAGGTTGCATTTCTGTAATTACCAAATCGTTTGCAGGTTGTGTAAATTCATCTGCACCAAAACTTACAGTTCCGGTTCTTGTTTGCCCGTCAAAATCGGTTGTGTAAATAATATTCGATGGCGTTACTGTAGGAGCAACTTTTAATAAAATATTGCTGGCGTGTAAATCTTTCACGCCACGGAAATATGGATTTATATTTTCTACTGAATTAGCATCCTGTGCAAACAGTATTTTATGTTGTGTAAGTGATGTTGATGCTGGTGAAAAATGATTGGTATAAAAATAATTGTTGTTGTTGCTTATTAAATTTGTAACACCGGTATATCTTAATAAATAACCGCCATTTGAGTTAAAGAAAATATTGTTTTTCACTGTATCTCTACTGCCGTTTAGTTCAAACAATACAGCCTGTGTGTAACCACTACTACCATAACCGGTATCAGTCGCCATTAATGTATTGTGAATAATATTAGCCCTGTCGCCTGTTACAATTAACCCTGCATTGTTTACATAATCTCCATTGTAAAAACCTACCACTTTTGTTTGAATCATATTGTTGCTAATAATAACTGGCTTACCTGCAACACGACCTGTACCTGCATTTACGGTAACTGCTACGCTGCTATACCCTTCGTGGTACACATCGTTTTTATCAACAATTATTAAATCTTTACCATCGGCAGTTACTGAGCCCATAATTTTATTACCAATAAGTTTTAAGCTGTCGTTGTATCTGCTTTCAAATCCTCTTTTGTTGGCAATTTTTAAATCGAAAATATTGTTACTAAAAGTGCTGTTGTTTAAAAAATGACTCACTTGCGGCACACCTTGAAAATCTAAAGTATAACCACCTCTAATTTCGACAGCTGTACTAAAAGTGGTGTTATTATATTGTACCAATCTGTTTCCATTAATAATTGTTCCACTGTCTTTTGATGCGGGATAATTATTGTTATTGCCTGCTTCTCTATCAATATTAGAAATAAGCGAAAGGCCTACGTTATTTGTATTCTGTGGATCGGGATCATAGGTGCTATCTATAATTCTGTTACCTGTTATCTGTATGTTTTTATTTTTGCTGAGAAACTGTATCACACTGTACATAGGTCCAAAACCGCCGATTGTTTTGCCTGCTATTGTAATATTTTTTACAACAATATTTTTTGCATTACTAAAAAGAACTACAGCTTTTACATTATCTCCATTCACGGTCTTGTGGTACAAATATGCTTTCGTACTGTCAGCAGTTTCCCCCTGCCATGTTACACTAAAATTATTTTGAAATGGAATGGAATCCACTAATAAATTATCGTAGTAAACTGCTTCTCTTGCGTTAAAAATTACATTGCCCAATACACCACCATATTTTAAATTACGCATGCTTCTGCCAAAACCTTTAAAGTTTGGC
>JAYUJS010000051.1:0-1455 GCA_043765095.1 Ferruginibacter sp. | reverse complement strand
GTAAACTAGAGAAAACATTACAAATGAGTACCGCATTACCGAGGCAAAAATTACATAATTATTTAGACATTACAGAAGATAAAAAGTAATGGCAATTTATACAATGATGGAAACAGAAATAAAAGAAAGTGCGAATGATTTTACAAAAGAATTCAAAAGAGAAATCTATATAAAAATTGATTCAGATAATTGATTAATATTTTTGCCTTATTTTTAATTCTTATATGACCAAACTACTATCAATCCTCCACAAACCATACCCACTCGAAGAACGAAAACCAGCACAAATAAAATTGGCTTTTATATTTAGTGTAGTTGTTTTTTTATTTCTATTAGTTTTACGCCCTTTTGGCAACAACCCAAGTTTATACCACGTTTTATTAAACAGTGGTATTGCGGCTTTGCTCACATTTTTAGCTATTATTTTTGATTTTTTTGTTTTATTTCCCTTGTTTCCACAATTTTTTAAAGAAGAAAGGTGGACTATACTTCGAGAGATTATTTTTACCATCATCATCATTACTACTATTGCAACTTTTAATATAGTAGCAGGTGTATTTATATGGCATGGCAGTTTTTCTTTTTCTAATTGGTTGTATATGGTTTTGTATACAGCATTAATTGGTATTGCACCCGCTACTGTAAGCATTCTTATAAACCAAGCAAGGCTTCTAAAAAAATATAGGAACGAAGTTTTATCCATAAATGAAAGTTTACCTCCTCATACAATTCCACCAAAACTTGAAGTTGAATTTATTACAAAAATTATAAACGAAAATATAATAGAAGTTGAAAAAGACAAAAAGCCTTCTCTCACACATACACACATAACCGTACAAGCAGAAAACGAAAAAGACAACCTTACTATATTATATACCTCTTTTTTGGCCGCCACATCTGCCGATAATTATGTAAAAGTTTTTTACCAAGAAAATGAAAAGCTAAAAACAACCATCATTCGTTCTACCTTAAAACGTGTTGAAGAAAGTACAGCCTCTTTTCCACAATTTTTTAGATGCCATCGAACTGCTATTGTAAATATGAGCTTGGTACAAAGCGTAAATGGTTCTGCACAAGGCTATCGTTTACAATTACCCTTATTGCAAGAAGAAATACCTGTATCTAGAAATTTGAACCAAGTGGTAAAAGATAAACTAGCCGCCTTAAAATAATTTTAATATACCCCATAAAACAACACCCCAAATTTTTTATTATTCTAGTTTATACCACTAGCCCTAACGGGGTTTAGTTTGAATAACCACGGGTGCAATCCATGGACTTGAAGTGATGCATGGGCTATGCTATGAAAAGTGGCATCAGCCATGATGTAAGACATAGCGCAAGCCTTAGCACTAGCAACCATCCCATGCAACCCACCCCTAAAACCTCTGCCATTCCTAACCACTTACCCCTACATACTCCATTCACCCCAAACCCAATACCAATAAGCCCTTC
>JAYUJS010000050.1:0-1458 GCA_043765095.1 Ferruginibacter sp. | reverse complement strand
TTTTCTTGCTCATTAGTTTTTCCTAGAACAAATTGTTCTAACAAGCCAGATGATATAATTTCGTTTACGTTCAATTTATTTTACAAATATTTTTCTTAATTCAATTATTGCTGATCTTATTTTTGTTTTTACACTACCTACTGGCATATTTAATTCAGCCGCTATTTCTTCTTGTGTATAGCCTTGGTAGTAGCTCATATCAATTATTTGTCGCTGCTTCGGATTTAATGTATCAAGTTTTTTCTTGAAATCTAATACATCTAAATGATATACTACACTATTAGAAACTTGAATATTCACCACTACCATTTCATCTTTCACGACTTTAGTTTGGTACTTATGTTGGTTACTTTTTAAATTATCCAATGTTAAGTTATGTGTCAATCTTCGCATCCAGGTATAGAGTTTACCTTTTGTATCGTCGTAAGCATCTATATTTTTCCAAATTTTTAAAAACGCTTCTTGCAAAATATCTTCACTTAATGTAGTATCGCCTATCATTGCATAGATAACTCCATTTAGAGCATCACTATAATTATCATACAAATAGGAGAACGCATTTTCATCCTTTTTCTTTAGGGATAAAACCAATTCTTGTTCTGTATATTTTTGTAGTGTTGAAATAGTTTATAGATTGAGCTTCAAAAGTAAAGAAAATATATTAGAGAGTTAATAAAAAAAGACTCAATTTTTATTATATCTTTTTTTTATAACAAATCAAATATTAAAACTATTAGACCAATTATAATAGTTACTACTACTAAATAAGCTATCCTTATCATTTTTATAATTTTGAGGATTTTAAAAAGGCGTTGCAATAAATTAATATCGCAACGCTTTTTATTTTTAAAAAATCAACCTTTAAAAAGGTGATGCTAAATAAGGGAATGTAGTAAGAAATGCTTTATCATTTGCATTTACATTATCCTTAGTTAAACTTGGGTTAGATGCACCTGTAGGACCTCCAAATATTAGTAACAATTCTACATCAATTACATCATCTGCTAATGCTCTACCAGAAAGTGTATTTGCAGCAACTCCATCAAAGAAAGTAGTAGGGCCGTTTAGCTTTACATTTAGCACATCATTTACAAGTAATGTTGCAAATTGATCTTTAGTTTGACCAAGTGCATTTGTAGTAAAACCAAAACCTGTGAGGCCAGCTACGAAATCTGTTTTAAATGCAGCACTCATTGCTGTAGGTGTTGTAATGTTAAATTCATTTTTTCTTGCAGCGCCGACAAACACTGTATTGATAGCTGGTCTAGCCATTTGATCAGCTTGTGTGTAAGTACCTGATACATCAAAAGTGTCAACAGGATCTGGTATAACATCGTCTTGCTTTTTTTTGCAACTAGCTATTACAGCTACTGCTAAAACAAGAACAATAATTTTAAATTTATTTATATGTATCATTTTATTTGTTTTAATATTTTATTAATAATTATTTAGTTTTTG
>JAYUJS010000049.1:0-3963 GCA_043765095.1 Ferruginibacter sp. | reverse complement strand
TGGAGGCAAAGGCAAAAAAAAGTAAAAAGAAATAAATTATTTTTAAATACAACAAAGGGACATCAATGTCCCTCTGTTAAATGAATAAAAAAAAGTAAGCAAATGCCAAATCTTATAGAAGTAAATTACCATCAAACAGGCCAAAGCACCCAGCAAAATAAAATGGGCATGAGGGAAATGCAACAAAAGGCTTATGAAAGCCGTAATGCTAAATATTTGCTACTAAAAGCACCGCCTGCATCAGGCAAAAGCAGGGCATTAATGTATGTTGGGTTAGATAAATTAGCAAACCAAGGCATAAAAAAAGTAATAGTAGCCGTACCCGAAAAAACAATTGGAGCATCGTTTGCAAACACAGATTTAAAGAGTGGCGGCTTTTTTGCAAATTGGCAAATGAAAGATGAGTACAACCTTTGCACAAGTGGCAGCGATGCAAGCAAGAGCAAGGTAAATTCGTTTAAAGAATTTTTAAATAGCAGCGAACAAATATTGGTTTGCACACACTCTACATTACGTTTTGCATTTGAGCAAATAGAAACCATTCAATTAAACGATACATTAATTGCAATAGATGAATTTCACCATGTAAGTGCCGATGCAGAAAGTAGATTAGGCGAATTGTTAAGAGCAGTAACGGCAAATACAAATGCTCACATTGTAGCTATGACAGGTAGTTATTTTAGAGGAGATAGTGTGCCAGTATTGAACCCTGCTGATGAAGAAAAATTTGAAAAAGTAACTTATAATTATTACGACCAATTAAACGGTTACACTTATTTAAAAGCATTAGGAATTGGCTATCATTTTTACCAAGGCAAATACACTACTGCATTTTCAGAACTGTTAGACACCGATAAAAAAACAATACTACACATACCTAATGTAAACAGCAGGGCAAGCACAGGCGAAAAATACGACGAGGTAAGTTTAATAATTGATAGTATTGGCGAAGTAGAAAAACAAGACAGTAACACAGGAGTAATGTATGTAAAAAGGTACACTGATGGAAAAATAATAAAGGTAGCCGATTTAGTAGAAGATGATTTAAACCAACGAAATAAAATACAAGAATATTTAAGGCAAATGAAAAGTGCTGATGATATGGATTTAATAATAGCACTAAACACAGCCAAAGAAGGTTTTGATTGGCCATATTGTGAACATACACTCACCGTGGGTTACAGAGGCTCTCTTACAGAAATTATACAAATTATAGGCAGGTGTACAAGAGATAGTGCAGGCAAAACAAAAGCTCAATTCACCAACCTTATAGCACAGCCAGATGCTACACAAGGCACAGTAGCAAATGCTACTAATGATATGCTAAAAGCCATTACTGCATCTTTATTAATGGAACAGGTATTAGCACCCAATTTTAAATTTAGAATCAAAAGTTTTGATGAAGAAAAGCCAGACGCAGGCACAATTTTTATAAAAGGATTTAGAAAACCTAGTACCAAAAAAGTACAAGCAATTATTGATAATGATTTAAACGATTTAAAGGCAAAAATACTACAAGACGAGACTATTAAAAAAACAGTAGTTGGTAATATAGACCCACAATATATAACCACACAATTAATACCTAAAATAATAAAGCAAACCTACCCCGAGCTTACCGATAACGAAGTAGAAGAAGTAAGACAACAAATAGTGGCAGATGGATTATTACGCAATGCAACAATAAAAGAAGAAGGCGGCAAACAATTTATACAACTGGCAGATAGATTTATTAATATTCAAGATTTGAGTATAGATTTAATTGATAGCATAAACCCTTTTCAAAAAGCATACGAAATATTATCAAAATCAGTAACGCCGCAAGTATTAAAAGCCATACAAGAAGGCATAGAAGCTACTCGTATAAAAATGGAAGAAGAAGAGGCCGTTTTTTTATGGCCAAAAATACAGGCATTTTTAATTGCAAATAATAGACCTCCAAATATAAATGCAAATGATTTTGAAGAAAAACGAATGGCACAAGCCATCATATATTTAAAAACACAAAAACGTAAAGCTACCAATGAACCAAAGGCTTAAAGATATATTTGATAACGACCCTTTTGGTTTGCTTACTTTAAAACCAGCAACAAATCATCGCAATGCCGAAGAAAGGTTGGTAGCTAGTTTTCAAGCAATCGTACAATTTTATGAAGATAATAGCAAAGAGCCTGAGTATAGTAGAATAAATATACAAGAGTGTGATTTGTTTTACCAATTAAAAAATTTAAGAGCAAATAAAGAAAAATGGTTTGCTTTAAAAAGTTACGACGATAATGGTTTGTTAGAAGTTGCATTTGTAGAAAAACAAATTACGCCTTTTATTGCTCCTAAAATTATAAATAGTATTGATGATATTTTGAATGATGACAGCTTTGGTTTATTAGATAATGACGAAAGTATTTTTGAATTAAAACATATACAAGCAACCGATAAGGAAAGAGAAAAAGCAGATTTTGTGGCACGTAGAAAATCAATAAAAGATTTTGATAGGTACGAAACACTTTTTAAACAAGTACATGCAGATTTAAAAGAAGGTAATAGAAAACTAACAAAATTTAGTGAAGATGATATTAAGCAAGGAATATTCTTTTTAGTAAATGGTGTGTTGGTTTTTGTAGATGAAGTGTACGACATTCAAAAAGTAAAACACAGCAAGTTAGATGGCAGAATAAGATGTGTATTTGAAAATGGTACAGCATCTAATTTATTATTTAGGTCATTAGGAAAAGCATTATACAAAAATGGGCAATCTGTAACCCAATTATTATACAATGAAGGTTTTATAAAAAATGAATTACAAGAGGCTGACGTTGAAACAGGTTTTATTTATATTTTAAAAAGTAAATCTACAAACACAAAAATTGTGGGTATTCCAAACTTGTATAAAATAGGTTTTAGCACAGTACCTGTAGAAGAAAGAATAAAAAATGCCGTAAAAGAGCCTACTTATTTAATGGCAGATGTTCAAATAATTACTTCCTATAAATGTTATAATATCAACCCACAAAAATTTGAAAACTTTATACACAATTTCTTTAGTAAAGTATGCTTAGCTATAGATATTTACGATGAAAAAAGTAACAGGCATATACCTAGAGAGTGGTTTTCAGTTCCATTAAAAGTAATAGAGGAAACTATAGAATTAATAGTTACAGATAAAATTAAGGGGTATTATTACGATGATGAAAGGGAGCAATTGGAGAGGATTTAGAAACTCATAAAAAAGTTATTACTTACGTTGAAAATATTTCATATTAGATATTGGAATAATCATTTCTCTCAACAAAAGCAGAAAATGTATCCTAGATAATTGATAAACGCAATAAAAAATTTCAAGTATGAAATATTAACATGGAAGCTACTTAAAAGAACGTTTTAAAAATGAACATAATGCAACAAACCGAACAAAAATTACGAATAGAAAAATCAATAAATTGCTCAGGTAAATTTGTTGATGCCCGTGGAATACCATTATTAAAAAATGAGCATTATATTGTTAAAAATTATGACTTAGATGGGGATGCACCAAAGCAGTTTATAAAAGCATATTTTTATGAAGAAAATAGTACAATAAGAAAAGCAAACCCACGTACTTGGAACGCCTATATTGCAAAAACTGCCGAAAAGTGGTATCCTCATGAATCTGTAATTGAGTTTATGATTAATAGAATTGGGAAAGTTTTGGGATTAAAAATGAATGGGATTAAGTTAATAAAAATTAATACTCAAATTCGTTTTCTAAGCAGATTTTTTCTAAAAAAAGATGAGAAATTAATACATGGTGCAGAAATTTGTGGGGAGCATCTAGGAGATTTAATTCTTGCAAAAGAAATAGCCGACCATAAACCCACAGCAAGAGAATTTTTTACTTTTGAATTTATTAAAGAAGCTATTCGTAATGTTTTTCCTAATGATTTTGAATATTTAACATACGAATTAGTTAAAATGCTCTGTTTTGAT
>JAYUJS010000048.1:0-1464 GCA_043765095.1 Ferruginibacter sp. | reverse complement strand
CATCCGATGATAAAAATGGGTACAGAAAATACACAGGCAATAAAAATCCTTTTCACCCAAAAACAGAATTAGTTGGTGGAGTATTAGCGGAAGAATGTGGAAGTTTGTTAAAAAATTTTTTTAAAGGAAAACGGTAAAATATCATCTACAGCCACAAGTTTATACACAACCGCTGGCGGGGTAAAATAGGTACTGTAAGGGTTGGCAAAACTTTTAAATTTTTGAAAGTTTTGACAAATGTCAACTACCTCTTTTAGCTTTATGATCGTTTTTGCGTAAAGTTGAAGCAGTATATAATAAAATATTTGTTTATGTGGTAATTATGAAACAAATAAAAAATTAATTAAACAATAAAATCATTTTTACTGTTTAATTTTGTGATACAAACATTTTAAATCAAATAAAATTTACACAATGGCATTTACACTAGCACCGCTCCCTTACGCTTACGAAGCATTGGAACCACATATTGATACTGAAACCATGCACATACACCACGATAAGCACCACCAAGCTTATGTAGATAATGTGAACAAAGCAATAGCAGGTACAGAGCATGAAAATAAAACAATAGATGAATTAATAGCAAACGCTGGTGCAATAAGCCCTGCAGTTCGCAATAACGGCGGTGGGCATTGGAACCATACTTTCTTTTGGGAATCTTTACAAAACAACGATGGTGCAAAACCAACAGCAAAATTAGCAGAAGCTATAGATGCGGCATTTGGAAGCTATGATGCGTTTAAAGAAAAATTTAATGCCGCAGGTACTACTCGTTTTGGTAGTGGATGGGCTTGGTTAATAATTCAAGATGGTAAGTTGGCTGTAAGTTCTACGCCCAACCAAGATAACCCATTGATGGATATAGCCGAAGTAAAAGGCACACCAGTTTTAGGTTGTGATGTATGGGAGCATGCCTATTATTTAAAATACCAAAATAAACGCCCAGCCTATTTAGAAGCATTTTGGAATGTGGTAAATTGGGATAAAGTAGCAGAGCGTTTTGAAAAAGGATAAAGTTTATTATTATACAAAAAAGCCCATTTTTAAAATGGGCTTTTTTGTATAATAATATTTATTTTTTAAGCCTGTCCCGGAGGGCCACCAAAATTAAATGGAATTTCTACAGCCTCTAAATCTTGTATAGTACCATTTACAGCCTCAAATTTTTGTACATTTTCTACCATTGCTTTCATAAAGCGCTTTGCATGAAATGGTGTCATTATAATTCTACTTTTTACCTTGCTTTTAGGCGCACCAGGCATTACGTTTACAAAGTCATACACAAATTCTGCATGGCTATGCGTAATAATGGCAAGATTTATATAAGTTCCCTCAGATGTTTCTTCAGATATTTCTATATTTATTTGGTTTGGTTGCTCTGGTTGGCTCATGATAATTATTTTTATTAAAATTGAATTGCAAATATATCCTTCAATTTGCAAATTTTCAAATTTACACATT
>JAYUJS010000047.1:0-1466 GCA_043765095.1 Ferruginibacter sp. | reverse complement strand
CTGTCCACTCTTTTTTGCCTTGCACCATGTATAAAATATTATCTCCCGTTTCCATCACACTATTCATATCGTGTGTGTTTACAATTGTGGTAATATTGTATTCTTTTGTGAGGTCTTGTATCAATTTATCTATAATCATAGATGTTACAGGGTCTAATCCAGAGTTTGGTTCATCACAAAAAAGATATTTAGGGTTTAGCACTATCGCCCTAGCTATTCCAACTCTCTTTTTCATACCACCACTTATTTCAGAAGGGAATTTTTTATTTGCATCCTTTAAATTTACCCTATCCAACACTTCATTTACTCTTTGCAACTTTTTTGAAAACTTATCATGCGTAAACATGTTTAGTGGAAACATTATATTTTCTTCCACCGTCATACTATCAAATAATGCAGAGCCTTGAAACAACATACCAATTTGCTGGCGCAATAATTTTCTATCTTCTTGAGTCATTTCGGTAAAACTTTTTCCATCATATATTATTTCTCCTTCGTCTGGTTCAAACAAACCTACTAAGCATTTTTGTAAAACTGTTTTACCACTTCCACTTGTCCCAATAATAAGGTTTGTTTTGCCAGTTTCCATAATATGACTAACACCATCTAGCACCACTTTATCGCCAAAACGTTTCCGAATATTTTTAAATTCAATCATTACTTTTTTATTTAATTGCTCAATAATAATTGTGCCAACACATAGTCTGAAAGCAAAATCATAATACAACTTATTACAACTGCCTTCGTACTGCTTCTGCCAATTTCTAGCGCACCACCTTGCACATGGTAGCCATAGTAAGCAGGTATAGAGCTAATAATAAATGCAAATGTGTATGATTTTATAAGTCCAAACCATACATTAAACGCATTAAAATTCCCCATCAATCCTCTATCAAAAGTATCGGCAGATAATATACCCGATGCTACACCTGCAATGCGCCCACCAATAATACCCAATACCATTGATATAACTACAAGCAACGGAATCATAATTAACGCTGCCGCTATTTTTGGCATTACCAAATACGTTTTGGTATTTATTCCCATTATTTCGAGGGCATCTATTTGCTCACTTACCCGCATATTACCAAGCTCGCTTGCTATCTTACTGCCTACAACCCCCGCTAGCACTATACATACAAGCGTAGGCGAAAATTCTAGTATCACAGTATCTCTCACAATTTGTGCAATGGTGGTAAGCGGTATTAATGGGCTTACTAACTGGTAAGCGGTTTGCACAGCACTTACCGCACCCATAAAAAAAGAAACAATAGCTACAATACCCAAAGATCCTACGCCAATATCATTGCATTGAAGCATAAATTCTTTCCAATAAACTTTTCCATTTTCAGGCCTTGAAATCATGCCTTTTAGCATGATTACATATTTACCAAAATGAGTGATAAAATTCATATTTTCTTTTTTATTACATTGCTGATTTGTAAAAATTTAAAACACCGATGGAC
>JAYUJS010000046.1:0-1467 GCA_043765095.1 Ferruginibacter sp. | reverse complement strand
TTTCCCAAGTTTTGGTAATTTGTAAACTAGCATAAGAACCAGTGGTGGATGACCCTTCATCAAAAACAAAAAAGTAAACCCCATTGGTTGGGAATGTTACAAATTTAGTTTGGTTATTGCTCCCTGTAAATGTTTCTATTCTATTACTTAAACTAGCAGGACATGTTGAATGAATAGTCATTGAAGCGTTGGTGCTTTGTGTAGTTCCAAAATTACTTAATCCAACAGAAACTTTCAACCGAGTTGGGGCACCAGTTATTGTAGCACTGTATATATAATTATTTCCTGATCCATATCCAGTTAATAAAGCATCTGTAGGATAAAGATCATTATTTAGTGGATATATTTTTGCGTACGAATATGTATCTGGTGAGGTTACATTTAAAAAAATATTTTCATTTACACAATTTACCTGCGCTATACTTTTTAAACTAAAAAAAATACATAAAAAAAGAAGTGTGTTGGTTTTTAAGTTTTTCATACACTAAAATTAGAAATAAAATGTTTAAAACAAATTTTACAAACTACTTTTTTTGTGTAGAAAAAACGCTACAAAGCAATAGTAATCAATTAAAAAAGTCATATTTTTTTCTGATTATTTTTAATGTTGTCTTTTCATTTAATTTCATTTAGCATTTTTAAAAAATTTGTTGTGCAAATGGAATACGCATTGATAATGCTAAAAAATACGGTATTTGTATGTTAGTAAATTGATATTAATCTTTTTGTAAAAGCAACACAATTATTTCAATAATTATATTTGTAAATGAAGTTGTCATACATTTTTTTGTTTTGAATGATTTTGTGAAATTGGAAAAGATTGTATAAAAAACCAACACACTGCATACAAAGATGTAAGTAAAAAAGTAACGGCCCATGTTTTTGTGTGTATAAATGGAGAAGTAAATCTGTGTAAAATATCTGCTGCCAAAGAAAGTGGATTGTTTAGTATATCCCAACTATCCCAGCGTTGAAACCTGCCGAGGTAAATACCAAATGAGCCTACAAATAATAAAGCAACTACCACCGCATTAATAAATTTTTTATGGAAGTAATGCTGTATTAAATTTTCTACATTTTTTATGGATGCAAATGCTAATGCAAGACCTGCAAAAGAAGAAATAAACAAAAGTGTAGAATCAAACCAAACAGGTACTGGTGTTCTTTCTTTTATATGAATAATATCTGTAACGATATAAAGTGCATTTGGGAAAAACAATAACCAACTTGTAAATAATAATGCATGTACAATTTTTTTTTGCTTTATACAATTCACAAAATTTAAACTTAAGATATAAGGTATCCATGCAAGAAATAAATTCCATATTAAAAAAAGATAAATTTTATTTCCACTATATATTATTCTTACAGCTATTAGTATAGCTATAAAAGTAAAACAACAAAAAAGCCATTTTGCAAATGGAGAAAAATTATTTTTCATGTGTTTAGTAAATTTAAAATGTAAGG
>JAYUJS010000045.1:0-1467 GCA_043765095.1 Ferruginibacter sp. | reverse complement strand
GTAAGGCTATAGCCAATGAAGGCCAACGCTTTGCTGGGTGCACATCATTGTAAATACCATGCCAAACTTTTCTTGCAGGTATCATTATAAAATCGTCGGTGCAGCCCCGAAGAAATTGCTCAAATTCATCCCTGTAATTATTTTGTTCCATTGTTTAAAAGCATTGTTGGAAAAAATTGTTGTATTAATTTATCGAATTTGTTTTTCCAAAATTATTTTTATATTGTCCTTTTTCTATTACATTTCTTTTTTCTAAAACTTCTTTTAGCATTGCTTTTGCTCTTGTATATTGGCTTCTACTAGTACTCTCTCCAATTTCTAACATATCCCCAATTTCTTTATGTGAGTAGCCTTCTACAGCATATAAATTTAATACCGTTCTGTATCCAATAGGCAATAATCTTATGCACTCCGTTACCTCTTTTGCTTGTAAAATACTTGGTACATAATTTTCGTTTGCATGCAGGCTATATGCGTTTACTAAATCAACAGTATCAGCAAATCGTTTATTTTTCTTCAATACATTTATACAAGTATGCACAATTATTCTGCGTATCCATCCTTCTAATGCTCCTTCGTTTCTGTATTGATATATTTGGGTAAAAACTTTTATAAATCCCTCTTGCAACATATCCTCTGCATCTTCTCTACTCTTTGCAAATCGATAGCAAACACCAAGCATACGAGGGCTAAAGCGATTATAAAACGCTTCTTGTGCAGCTGCATTATTTCTAACACTTCCTCCAAGCATTTGCTCCTCTGTCATAGTTAATTAATTTACACTATAAATTTAAGGCAATTTTTTGGGTAAAAGTGCTGCTTTGGGTATTTATTATTGTTCATAATCTTTTTTACACTAAAAAAATTCTAAAGTAAATGCTTAAATCATTTTATTGTGAATGAATTGTAAGTATATATTTATAATTTTTATACCAGTGTATAAATTGGTATAAATTTGCGTTTTCAAAAGGGTTTTAATAGTTATTTCAAACTAATTGGCAGTTTCATATATTACTAAAGCACTTAAGTAATAAACAAATTATCCCATAAACGATATATAATGCAACCACTCCTAATATATTGCTACGATGCCTACTGCGGTTGGTGTTTCAGTTTTAGCCCAATTATAAAAAAAATTGCTGATAACTATGAAGCAATAATGCATACTGATGTGCTTAGTGGTGGCATGATACTGCCAGAAAAACCAACACATATAAGCGCATCTGCAGCTTACATTTTAAATGCATATAAAAATGTAGAAGAACTTACAGGAGTAAAATTTGGCGAAGATTACTTGTGGCATATAAAAAACCCTGAAGAAAGCGACTGGCACCCAAACTCAGAAAAACCTGCCATTGCAATGTGTGTGTTTAAAGAATTTTATCCTAAACGCTCCGTAGAATTTGCTGCTGATTTACAAAATGCTTTGCACAATGAAGGCAGAGATTTAACAGACGATGAAGCGTA
>JAYUJS010000044.1:0-3980 GCA_043765095.1 Ferruginibacter sp. | reverse complement strand
ATACAGGCCCAATGGGTGCACTATCAATTATTATATAATCAAAACGCTTTTTCAATTCTAACATCATTGCTTCAAAAGTTGGAAGTTGTATAAGCTCTGTAGGGTTAGGGGGTATTGGGCCAGCCGTTACCAAAAAAAGATTGTTATGTGCTGTAGGTTTAATTATTTCTTCTAAAGTAGTTTTACCTATAAGGTAAGAAGAAATTCCAGGGTCTCTTTTTACTCCTAATTCTTTACTAAGTTTGGGTTTACGCAAATCCATTTCAAGCAATGCTACTTTTTTACCCGTAAGTGTTAAACTTAATGCAAGGTTGGTAGCTATAAAACTTTTTCCCTCGCCAGATACGCTTGATGTTACAAGTATTGTTTTGTGCTGCTCATTTAGCCCCATAAAATTGAGGTTAGTACGCAGAGACCTAAACTGCTCCGCAATCACAGTTCTTTTACCATCTACAATTGCAATATTATTTTTTTCGGGAGCCTGTATAATTTCTCCTACTACAGGCACTTTAGTTTTGTTTTCTATTTCTGTTCTAAACAATATTTTACTACTAAGGGGCTCCCCTACTTGTACAAATATCAAAAATGCTAGCAAACCGCAAAGCAAGCCTAACATATAATAATTTTTAGGTATTGGGCTAATGGGGCCATACGAACTTCCACTTTCTAATACCCTTAAATCTGCCGAGGTAGAGGCTGAAGATATAGCCGTTTCTTCCCTCTTAGTTAGCAAAAAAGTATAAATATTATTCTTTATTGCTTGCTGTCTACTTATAACAAGCAATGCTCTTTGTTTATCGGGCAATTGAGATAACATGCTACTGTTTTTTGCTATCTCCGAATTGTATTTGCTTATTTGAAGTTGATAATTCCCTCTAATATTATTTATGTTTTCTTTTATATCATTTTTTAGCCTCGTAACATAATTTTCTAAAAGTATTACTGTTTCACTTTTATCGCCAGCCGTAGCTCGTGCTTTATCTACTTCAAACTCTGCTAAATATAATTGTTGCAATAAGTTTGCTAAAGAGGGGTCAGAGATTAACTGTTGTGAAGGCACAGTACCAGGTAATCTACCTTTATTGTATATGTAACTTTGTACGTTATTTAAAGCCTCATTTTGCACATCTAATGCAAATTTCTGTTTATCTAATTCTTTAATTTGTGAAGCATATTGCGTGCCTTGCATTTCAATATCGGTAATACCTTCTCTTGCTTTTAAGCCAGCTTCGCTTCTTTGAATACTATCTAAATCTTGTGTTACTTCTGCTAACCTATTTTCTACAAACTCTAGTGTGCGTTTAGCTATTTGATTTTTATCAGCAATACCTACTTCGTTATATACCTCAAAAAGTTTATTTAAAATTTTTATGGCTTTTTCTGGTACTGGTGTTTGTATGTTTACATCTAATACTGTAGATGAAAATGATATAGGAGCAGCATTTATACCAATACCAGAAGAGCCTGCAAGGCTATTGAAAACTACAAAATAGTTTTTTCCAGTTATTGTTTTATTATAATTATTATTTACAACAATAGTATAGTTTGTACCACCAACATTGCATATTTCATTAAATAAATACCATCTATTATCTAGTTTAAATTTGCCACTATTCCAATCTATTTCCAACTTTTTTTTTCCCCCTCCATTTATGCTATCCTTATGCTGGGCTATAAAATAAAGTGGAGCATTACCCCCATAAAGCTCCTCTGTTTGCACTTTACCTTCATTGTAAATAGTAGTATATAAATCTAAACGCTTTACAACTTCTTGCATTAAACTACTACTTTTTAATACCCTTATTTCATTCTCTACTATTTTTTTTTCGCTAAAAATATTAAGTGCATCTAATACTTTACTATCGCCACTTCCCTTTTGTGGGTCTTTTAATAATACCGTAGCAGTAGCCACATACATTTTGGTTTGTGAGCGCAAGTATATAAATGAAATAGATAATGAAATAGATAAAAGAATTGCTAGCACAGGCCAAAAAGGTAGATACCTATGCACAATTTGTACCAGTATATTTGCTTGAGGTTTATCCGAAAAAAATTGGTCTTCATTCATGCCCTATTATAATTTATTTTACAAACCTGCTTAAAATAATTAAAGCAAGCGATAGAATAGAAGCTGTTAATGAAATATTATTTTGAATTCTATTTCGCTTTTCAGTATCCAAATACTTTTTTTCATCTGTATTTACCAGTACTATATCATTTGGCTTTACAAAATACCAAGGCGAAGTAAAAATAGAATTATCTTCTAAGTTTACATGTTTTACATTTCTTCTGTTACCCTCTTCTCTTATTATCATTATGTCTGTTCTATTAGCATTTTGGGTAGCATCGCCACTTTGTACCAGTAAATCAATAATGCTTATCTGCTCCTCGGGCATATTATATACTGTTGGTTTGCCTACTTCCCCAATTACAGTTACTTTGTGGTTTATATAATTAACTTGTACCAAAGGTTCTTTTGTATATGCCTCAAGTTTTTTTTCTAATTGCAATACGAGTGCACGTCTTGTGAGCCCTTCTACCTTTATTTTTCCAATTCTATGTAATTGTATAGTGCCATCTTCCTGCACTAAGTAGCCCCCCGTAGAGGATGCCGCTGTGTTATTGGAGGCAACACTTGATGAAGAAGTTCCATTAAAAATTAAATCTTCTTGAGTGTTTAAACTACTTACAGTAATACCCAGCCTATCTCCTTTTATAATTGTTGATTCATAATTATTTACAACTGTATTAATAAGCGTTGTGTCTTTTGAAAGCTTTCTAAAGTATTGTGATTGTTTACTAAGAGTGCACGAACTAAACAATACTAAAAAAGTTAAAGCCGAAAATAAGCAGTTGATAAAACTTGTTTTATAAAATAATCGCAAACTGTTATTTTTCATCATAATAAATAATTTCCTTTCTGTGTTTATAACTAAACTATTAAGCTAAAAAACGAATTAGTTTACATAACAAAAATCGTTAAAATAATTCATTAAAAATAATCGAATTAACATTTCTTTTGTTAGGAATATAATTTATTACATTTCACATGCTTTAGACTAATAATAATTGATTAATTACAAAATACTATGTTTATTAAGTTCGTGTAAAATAATATATTTAATATAATACAGCTTAGAGTACTAAAAAACTTTAATCTACAATTTTTAATTATAATCCTATTTCCTACATACATATTTAAAATCTTACAGGTGCAATTATCTAATATAT
Source organism: Ferruginibacter sp. (assembly GCA_043765095.1). Lineage (GTDB taxonomy): Bacteria > Bacteroidota > Bacteroidia > Chitinophagales > Chitinophagaceae > Ferruginibacter. Next base: position 749 of record JAYUJS010000044.1, on the reverse strand, counting down.
TTTAGGCCTTTCATGTACTTTCTCTTTTAAAAAAAACAACAAGGCTATTTACTTTACACAACAAAGACAACCCACTATAGATTGTCTTTATTAAAACATATTGTATAAAATTATTTTGCTAGCTTTTGTTTATAAAATAAACTTGATTTATACGCTGCAAATAAAATTACTCCTGCAATTAAAATAATTACATTATCATCTATTGGGCATTCTGGGTCAAATGGGTCTACACAAGGATCTGCTGCTAGTGCTTGTGCATGTAGTACAGTAGGCAATGCCAATACTGAGATTAATAATAAAAATAAAGGTAATAACTGTTTAAAAAATTTCATAGATAGCTAAGTGAGGTGCTAAAATAGGATTTGTTTTTTATAAATTACATTTTCACGGTCACATTTTACATTTAACGTACATTTTATACAATTATTGTTTTAAAAATGTGCTTTTCGGCAATAAGTTAGTGTTTAAATTTTTATATTCAAATTATTTTAAACAAGATTTTGTGTTATTAAAAAAATGTCTAAAGTAAAATTCCGATAACCATTTCTCACAGTTAAAGGATAATTAAATAGAAATATTTTAAGCGTATTAAGCTATATTTAAAAAAATTTAGTACTATTATTTGCAAAAAAAATTTAAAAAAATTGCAGTTTTGCTTAGCCCAAAAAGTAGGAAATTCCGGCAATGGGTCGGGAGAAACAGCGCATGGAACCGAAATGGAAAATACTGCATTTTTAAATACTTCAATT
>JAYUJS010000043.1:0-1472 GCA_043765095.1 Ferruginibacter sp. | reverse complement strand
CTTATGCTGCTATAATAAGTAGAAATGCATTAGAAGGGTATAGAACTCGTTTTGGGTTTTGGACGCTTCCTGGCTTTCATAAGAAATTAAATATTTTTGGCTATGCTGCTTATGGCACAAAAGATAAAGCATTTAAAGGGTCACTTGGTGTAAAATATTTGTGGAATGGAGCAAGGTGGACAAAGACAACAGTAAGCTATGGCAGCGATTATGATCTTTTTATAGACCAAGATGATGAGCTTGATAAAGATAATATCGTAAACACATTGCTAAGAAAAAACATAGCATTTACAAGAACTTATGCAAAAACTGCATTAGTAAGGCATGAACAATATATAACTCCAACTTTAAGTTTGGCAGCCCAATTTGTTTATAAAGATTTAACACCCGCCTTCGAATTTAAGTACCGCCCAATAAATAAAAAAACAGGAAAACCGTATGAAATAGCCGATAGTATTTTTGATAGAACGCTACATGTAGCAGAGGGTTCTATTGGCTTTAGGCTTGCACGTGCAGAAAACTCAAAGCTCATTAATTTTGACCAAATAAAAATGAAGTCTTATAATCCAATCCTAAGTGGAAAATTTACTTATGGATTTAATTTTAAAGATGCACGCTTTCAATATCAAAAAATTAATTTATCGCTTGAGCAATACTTACGCCTGCCACCAAAGAGTTTATTATATTACAAAATAGAAGCTGGAAAAGTTTTTGGCACCCTACCTTATTTAATTTTAGATGTGCCATCAGGCAATGAGTTTTTAGTATCTAGCAAATATTTATTTAATACAATGCTTCCTTATGAGTTTGCATCTGACAAATTTGTGGCTTTGCATACAAGGTTATATTTAGGCGGTATACTTTTCGATAAAGTTCCATTTATAAGAAAACTTGGATGGAGAGAGCGTTTTACTTTCAATGCATATTCAGGAAGTTTAACACAAGAAAATAAAGAATATAATCGTGGAGCAAATTTTAGAACCCTCGAAAGAAAACCTTTTATGGAAGCAGGCGTAGGTATCGAAAATATTTTTCACTTTTTTGCAATAGAGTATTATAGAAGATTTAGTTATTCTCGTATAGGTGCAAAAAGAGATGGATTTTATGCAGGGGTTACTTTATCTTTTTAATGGTAAAAATAAATTTTTTGCTTTGGCAAAAAATTTATTTTTGAGTAAGCTAAATAGTATCTTTATTCAGCTTCATTGGCGTCGCACATTGCATCTTCAATTATCTATTTCGCTTTTATTGTGCAATAAAATTTGCAACTGATTGTGTAAAATATTTCCAAAAAGAGTTTTTAATTTATTGAAAACACTAATTTGTACTACAATCATAAATAAAACTGTCCCAAAAATAATTTTAAAATTTTATAACTTGCTTTATTAAATTGATTAATAAAAAATCTGTAAATAAAAACTGACTTGAGACTATTAATAAAATTGATGATAGTCAACTTTCAATAAATAATT
>JAYUJS010000042.1:0-11546 GCA_043765095.1 Ferruginibacter sp. | reverse complement strand
CTTTCCAGCTTGTATGATACCAATGCCCACGTGAGGTAAAATATTTAAGGTCTATTTCAAACTTTTTTCCAGCTGCTGTGGCATCTATTTTTTCTTTAAGTGCAATAATTGCAGTGTGTATTCTTAATTGTAAAATACTGTACACATTGTGTCCAGTTTCTTTTTCAATATCAAGTAGTGAATCTATATTCCAAGGGTTAAGCACAATTGGTTTTTCACAAATAACATCTGCACCTATACGCAAGCCAAATCGTATATGGGCATCATGTAAATAATTTGGGCTACAAACAGTTACATAATCTATTTTGGTGCCTTGCCTTTTTAGTTTTTCTACATGTCTATCAAAACGCTCAAATTCTGTAAAAAACTCAGCATCAGGAAAATAACTATCCATAATGCCAACTGAATCATGCTTATCTAAAGCTGCTAATAAATTATTGCCAGTATCTTTAATGGCTTTCATGTGCCTTGGTGCAATATAACCACCAACTCCTATAAGTACAAAATTTTTCACCTTACTTTATTCGTTTTACAATATTATTAACTAGTAAATAAGTTTGCCCACTTTCTTCACAAGTTGCAAAATTATCACTATTAAATTTAAGTTTATGTCCAAATTCACTCATCCAGCCAGTTTGCCTACCTGGGTTTCCTACAATCAATGCATAATCTGGTACATCTTTTGTAACAACGGCACCTGCACCAATGAAGCAAAAACACCCTAAAGTATTACCACACACTATAGTTACATTTGCTCCTACGCTTGCTCCTTTTTTTATAAGGGTAGTTTTGTATTCTTCTTTTCTACTTACAGCGCTACGAGGGTTTATTACATTTGTAAGCACCATACTTGGGCCAAGAAAAACATCATCTTCACATATCACTCCTTCGTAAATACTAACATTATTTTGCACACGTACATTGTTTCCTAAAATTACTTTTGGAGAAACAACAACATTTTGTCCAATATTGCAATTTTCTCCCAATACACAGTTGGGCATTATATGACTAAAATGCCAAATTTTTGTTCCTTTTCCTATAGTGCACCCATCATCTACATATGCAGACTCGTGCACAAAAAAATCTTTCTGCATTGTTCTATTTTATATTTTTTAAATATTCTCCATATCCGCTTTTCTTCAGACCGTCAGCAAGAGCATTTAGCTTTTCTTTATCAATAAAACTCATTCTATAAGCAACTTCCTCTGGACATCCAATTTTGAGCCCTTGCCTTTTTTCTATTACACGTACATATTCTGTAGCATCACTTAGGCTATCAAATGTACCAGTGTCTAACCATGCAAAACCTCTATCTAGCACAGCTACTTTTAGTTTTTTGCTTTGGAGATAAACATCGTTTACTGTTGTTATTTCATACTCTCCTCTGTGGCTTGGTGCTATTTCAGCTGCAATATTTACTACATCATTATCATAAAAGTATAAGCCAGGCACAGCGTAGTTGCTTTTAGGCTTTTCTGGTTTTTCTTCAATGCTTATGACATTAAATTCTTTATCAAATTCCACTACACCATATCGTTCAGGGTCGCTTACTGGGTACGCAAAAATGGTAGCGCCTTCATTTTTTACAGACTGCTGAAGTAACTTACTAAAACCACTACCATAAAAAATATTATCGCCCAACACCAACGCTACACTATCACTCCCAATAAATTTTTTTCCAATTACAAATGCTTGAGCAAGTCCATTTGGCACTTCTTGTACCGCATATTGTATATCACAGCCCCATTGTTTGCCATCACTTAATAATCTTTTAAATTGGCTTTGGTCTTCGGGTGTTGTTATAATTAAAATTTCTTTTATACCCGCAAGCATTAATGTACTTAGCGGATAATAAATCATTGGCTTATCATATATTGGCATTAATTGTTTGCTTATTGCCATCGTAATTGGGTAAAGCCTAGTGCCCGAGCCACCTGCTAGTATTATTCCCTTCATATTAAAACTGTTTAATGTTATTGAATAACTTGTCCGTCGATAGGAGGATTGTTTGAAGGGTTGAAAGAATTTTTTTAATGCTTGTAACCCTATTATTTTTTTTGTTAATTTAAAATTGGATAATGATATTAAATAAATTTATATAGTATAGTAATTAAATAGCTCTAGTTCTCTAAATGTGTATGTAAAAAAGTACCAAATTCATTTCCTAATAACATTACCACAACATTTCTTTTACTTCACTAGTTCATCTTTTATTTTTTCCCACTCCCAAGCTGTGTGCATCATTTCTTTTAATTCAAACTGTGGCTTCCATCCTAAAAAATTAAGCGCTTTCTCATTATCAGAGTAAATAGCAACCACATCTCCCTCCCTATATTCACCTATTTCAATATTCAATTTTATATTTGCTACTTCTTCAAATGCTTTTATTGTTTCTAAAATTGTAACTCCATTTCCAGTACCTAAGTTTATTGTTTCGCATATTGTATTACTGTTAGATTCCATCATTTTTTTTAGTGCCAGTGTATGTGCATGTGCTATATCACTTACATGTATAAAATCTCTAATACAAGTGCCATCTCTTGTGTTTAATTTGTCTCCAAAAATGGTAAGTTTTTCATACCTACCATATCCAACACCAGTAACTAATGGAAATAAGTTGCCTGGCTTGTTTAAAGGCAACTCACCAATTTTACCAGATTTATGCGCTCCTACTGGATTAAAGTAGCGAAGCATAATAAAATTTGATTTACTATTGGCAGCTACATCATTTATTATTTCTTCCCCCATTCTTTTTGTTTTGCCATACGGAGATTTTTGGTTTCCAAGTATTGAACTCTCCTTTACAGGCAAGTCATTTACATCTCCATATACTGAGCAAGAAGATGAAAAAACAAAATTATTTACATTATACTTTTCTGTTAATTTCAATAAATAAATTAATCCTATCAAATTATTGTCGTAGTACATTAATGCATTGCCTATGCTTTCAGGTACACTTTTAAAAGCTGCAAAATGTATGATGGAAGTAATTTTATTTTCTTCAAAAATCTTTTCTACTTCTTTAAAGTTTGTAAGGTCAATATTAAAATTTATTAGTTCTTTATCAGCAATTTTTTCTAATAAATTTTTAGATATTGGGCTAGAATTACTAAAATTATCTATTGATATTACATCAAAGCCATTTTTCCAAAGGTCTAATACAGTGTGTGACCCTATGTATCCACAACCACCTGTAACTAAAACTTTTCCTTTTTTCATAAATTCTTATTTATTCTGTTTTGCTTTATCTAAATTATTTTTAAATAGCGTTGCATAAACATATTTCTCTTTTCATTTCTAACTTTTGTATTGTGCTTCGTAATAGTTTTTATAGTTTCCACTAGTCACATCATTCAACCACTTTGTATTATCCAAATACCAGTCTATTGTTTTACTAATTCCTTCTTCAAATTGGAGAGATGGTAGCCAACCCAATTCATCTTTTAGTTTTGTAGCATCTATAGCATAGCGCAAATCATGCCCAGCTCTATCGGTTACATACGTTATTAGTTTTTCTGATTCGCCTATTTCTCTCCCAAGTTTTTCATCCATTTGCTTGCACAATTCTTTTACGAGTGCAATATTTGTCCATTCATTGTGCCCACCAATATTGTAGGTTTCACCAACTTTCCCATGGTGAAAAATTACATCAATAGCCCTTGCATGGTCTTCTACAAAAAGCCAATCACGTACATTCTTACCTTTGCCATAAATAGGCAATGGCTTATTATTAATGATATTATTTATACAAAGCGGTATAAGTTTTTCAGGAAAATGATATGGGCCATAGTTATTACTACAGTTGCTAATTTTAATGGGCAATTTATAAGTATGGTAAAATGCCCTCACAATATGGTCGCTACTTGCTTTTGATGCTGAGTAAGGACTGCGAGGGTCATAAGCAGTATCCTCATAAAAAAATCCAGTATCTCCGAGTGAACCATATACTTCATCGGTAGAAATATGGTAGAAAATTTTTCCATCCATACTATCTTTCCAGTTTTCTTTAGCTACTTGCAGCAATGTAGCCGTACCCATTACGTTGGTTGTAATAAAGGCTAAAGGGTCAGTTATTGAGCGATCTACATGGCTTTCTGCTGCACAATGTAAAACTCCTGTAAATTTATGTTCTTCAAAAAGTGAACGAAGCAGCGAAAGATTAGTAATGTTTCCTTTAACAAAATAGTAATTTGGAGCTTTTTCTACATCTGTCAAGTTTTCTAAATTTCCTGCATAAGTGAGCGCATCTAAATTTACAATTTTGTAATGAGGATATTTTGTAACAAATAATCTTGTAAGATGGGAGCCTATAAAACCAGCACCGCCTGTTATTAAAATGCTATTCATTTCGTTACTTTTTTAAAGTAGCGAAGATATATTATTTATTAGCAGAAAATTACTGGCTTGGCTATGCAAAATATTTTAATAATTATTATTATTTAAAAATAACTAGCTAATTTTAAATACTTCTAAAAGGCAAAAATTATTTTTCGCATTTCAATTAGAAAAAGCATACATGTAAAAATAGTTTTCCAATAGAGCTTACAGCGCTTTTAGCTCTGTAAGCTGCCATTTTATTGAACACCCCAAGTAACATCAGACATATCAAAATGACAAAAATATTTTACGAAGAAATTGAAGCAGACAAATCACTTACAGACTTTTTGAAAAGGTTTTGGAAATTTAATAATCCTACGCAAGACCAAAAGCATTACACAATATTGCCAGACGGTTATTTTGACCTTGTTATAAAAATTACAAATCATAAAATAGAAAGTATTTCATTATTTGGACTATGTACAAAAGAATTAGAAGTAGTTATTCCAGCAGACACAACTGTTTATGGCATCTGCTTTAAACCACTTGCGGCTGAATATATTTTAAAACAAAACATTGCTGAAACCATAAACAGCAATAAAGATTTAAGAAATGAATTTTGGAACATAAATATTATTCCGTTTGAAAATTTTCAAAAATGGACACAGCTAATTACAAATCAAATGCTTTCAGAACTAAAAAGCGGAAAGAAAATTGACGAACGAAAACAAAGCATTTTCAAATCCTTGTTTCAAACTAATGGCTCTTTAACAATTCAAGAGTTATCAAGCAAAATATTTTGGAACAGCAGACAAATCAATCGTTATTTTAATGACAGATTTGGACTTTCTTTAAAGGCATATTGTAATGTTCTTCGTTGCTTTGCTTCATATACTCAAATTAGAGAAGGCGACTTATTCCCTAACAACGATTTTTACGACCAATCTCATTTTATTAAAGAGATTAAAAAACATACAGGAGTAAGTCCAACAGAACTTCACAAAAACAAAAACGACCGATTTTTACAATTCAGTACGCTTCCACGATAGTAGTTTTGCATAACTAAAAATGTTATTCAAAATGAACAAAATTAATTACGGCTTCGATGCCCCGTCAATAATGAGAAACCTCATCATCTTTGGTGTTGCGTTACCAGTAATAGCATTTTCTCTACCTTATTTTACAGACAATATTGTTCTAAAATACATCAGCATCTTAGTTGCTTTTGTAGGTTTTATCTTACTCATTCTTGGAACTTCAATGTACGTTTACGGCATCAAAGGAAAATTTATAATGAGAGATTTTATGCTGAATAAAATAACTTGGAAAGGAAACGAAAATGTTTTGGACGTGGGAGCAGGCACAGGACTTTTAATGAATGGTGCAGCTAAGTTTTTGACAACAGGAAAATCAATAGGCATTGATATTTGGAGAGCGGAAGATTTATCAGGTAATACAATAGAAAATGCTTTGAAAAATGCAGAATTAGAAAACGTAAGTGATAAAATTGAAGTAAAAACCGAAGATGCAAGGCATCTAAATTTTCAAGACAATTCTTTTGACGTTGTACTTTCAATGTTTTGTATTCACAATATTGAAGACAAAGCAGAACAAGAAAAAGCTTGTTTTGAAATTGCAAGGGTTCTTAAACCCAATGGCACAGCCTTAATTGGCGATTATATTCCAACACACACCTACGCCAAATACTTTGAAAAAGCAGGACTTAAAGTGAAGAGTTCTAAAAACTATATTTCAACAGCATATACTTTAATGTGGATGGTAGAAGCAACAAAAGTTTCATAAAACTAAAATGGTACGAACTGAAAATTTTATACAAATTGAGATTTGTTCAGCTACTCAACTAAGAGAATGGTTACTACAAAACCATACCCAAAAGGAAAGTATTTGGTTGGTAACTTATAAAAAAGTGGTTAAAGAAAACTATGTTTCTACACAAGAAATTTTAGACGAAATACTTTGCTTTGGTTGGATAGATGGAGTAAGAAGAAAATTAGACCAGCAAAAAACAATGCAACTTATCTCACCAAGACAAGTTCAACATTGGACAAAAACTTATAAAGACAGGTTTGCAAAATTAGAAAAGGAAGGACGAATGACAGATGCAGGCAGAGAAGCAGTTTTAATTTCAAAACGCAATGGACTTTGGAACTTTATGGACGATGTCGATGCACTTATAAAGCCAACAGACTTTATAAAATGTTTAGAAGAAAATCCACCAGCTTTAAATTGCTTTGATGGTTTTGGAGCGTCAAGCAAACGCTTTATGTTGCGTTACATTAAAATAGCTAAAACTGCCGACACAAGAGCAAAACGAATTAATGAAATTACGTTATTGGCTAAACAAAATAAAAAATTGCCAGGAAGTTAATGCAGGCACAAAAAAGTAAATATGGTTTATGTTTTCAAAACCTCTGTAAAATACAAGTATCAAATAAAAGAAATAGGCTTACAACTCACCAACATTATTCAAATTCAAAAATGGAATTTTGACTTGCAAGACTGCGACAATATTTTAAGAATAGAAGCATCAAGCCTTGAAACGGAAATAATTTGCCAGCTTTTGACAACATTAAATTACACTTGTATTGAATTGCTTTGACACCAATAATGCGAAGAAAAAAACGGCAGCTAACATGGGGTTTTGTGCAAGCATGGCAGGACGTTGTTAGCTTCGGCATTAGTTGGCTATCAGCTTCAGCTCGGGCTTGACAAACATCGCTGAACTTTTGGTTGTTATCTTGTACATTTGTTTTTCAATCAGCAGCGGTTACGGGCAGACGAATTTCAAATCCCATGCCTGCACAAAGCCCTGTTCGTAAGCTGCATATATAAAGTGTTAGATTATTTATTAAAATTTTACAAAAGGTATTTTTGAAATTATATTGTTTTCATCAATAACTTTTAAAAAATATATTCCATTTACTATTGTTGATATGTTAAAATTGTTTTGATTATTATTTAAACTTAAAACCAATTCAGCTTTTGTATTATAAATCTGTATTGATTTTAATCTAGCAAAATTTTCAATTTTAAAAAACCCATTAGTCGGGTTTGGATAAATACTTATTTCATTTTTACTAAAATATATATCTACTGTTTTTGAAAAATACGTTTTATTGTTTTCAATCTGTTTTATTCGGTAAAAATTTTGCCCATTAAAAGGGTTTTCGTCTGTAAATCGGTGGTTTACATATCCAGTATTTGCAAAAGAAATTTCTATTTTTCCAATATTATAAAAATCAATTCCGTTTATACTTTTTTCAATAAAATAAGTAACATTATTTTCTTCATTATCTACAGTAAATTGTATAAGATGGGCAGCATTTTGTTTTTTTACATTAACGCTAATAAATTTTACTGGTAATACAATTGGGCATTTACCATCTTTTAAAATTGTTGAAAAACCACCAAAATCAATAGAATAATTTGTAGCCATATTTGTAATCAAATTTATTGATTCATCTACTTCTACAATGCCATCATAAAAAGCAATAATAGTATCATTTATAGTATTTATTGCTGATGGTATAATTGCAAAAGAAGGCATGTGAAAATAATCTTTTTCGTTGGTAGCCATACCAGCTAATGTATATGTAATAGGCAATGGCAATGAATTGTTTAGACCAGTACGTGTGTAAGTATAAATTTTTTTATTACAGCCAATTTCACTAAAGGCGGCAATAGTACTTGCTACGTCTAAATTAGTACTTTGGTAATTAGCAATAAAATTATTAGTATAGTTTGCACTAGGTTCATTAGTTGCTGATATATATACAGGATTAGTATTTGCGGTATTATTTTTTATAGAAATATTTCCTGCTACATTTCCAAGGTTTGCATTATTAGTATTTGAGCCATACACTTGCATAAAAGCCATGTTGCTACTAAAATCAATAAGTTGGTTATAAAAATTAACTCCACCAAATGGTATATTGTTTCCTGCATCATAGCTTACCAATTCAAACCATATTGGGTTGTTAAAATTTACATTTGTTTGAGATACATTTCTAAAAACGCAATCATTAAAGTTTACTCCATAAGCGTTTGCAGCTTTTCTTGCAACCACAGCACTCCATTGGCTGTTTTCTACCAAGCATCTATTAAAATTTACTGTTCCAGTTACAAAATTTGCATCGGATGCGCCAGCAGAAATTTCGCATTTTTGATAAAATGAATTGGGTGCGGTGTTTGTTGTGATAGAGTTTTGAGAAATATAACAATCATTAAAAGTAATGCTTACTGGGGCTGATGTATTTCTTAAATTTAGCATAGCTAACTGTATACCATTGCCAAAGTTACTTGTAAAGCTACACTTTCTAAACTCTACATTTACGATTCTTTCTGTAGCTAAATCTGGCTCTATATCAAGCCCAGCCTCAGGCAATGTACCTTTTGTATTCTTAAAGCTGCAATGCTCTACTAATAAATTTTGTACGCTTATTAATGAAATACCCTGCCTTCTATTATTATCACAAATAATATTTTTGAGAATTATATTTTCTGAATATTGTTTTGCTGGTGCTGCTGCAAAAGCTGCAATAAAAATACCATCGCCACCAGAGTCTTGCATTATAAAATTTGAGACCTCTATATTTTCACAATCCAATATTGCAAAGCAATGCCTAAACTCTCCTGTTGTATACTCAGCTTTTTGCATTTTAAATAATGTATTTGTTCCAATAAGTTTTACATTATTACAAAATCTTAGTGTAAGTAGTGCATCATTTAAACCATAGCCTGCTGCTGCAATTAGCTTTACCTCATTTTCAAAAAGGAATGTTTTATTTGTAAGGTTAAAAAAAGTGGTAGTATTTATTATCCAATCACCATTGCCCACAAAATCAATAATTACAGTATCCACAGCAAAGTTGCCTGCAGATTGAAAAGCATCTGTTGCGTTATTAGCTAAATATGGGTGACCTGGTATTTGAGAAGCTTTGATACTGCTTGCATTAATACTACTGCACAAAAAAAGAGAAAAAAGAAAAGATAAAAATTGTTTCACATGTAAGATTAAGAAATTTTAATTATCAAAAATGCTGCCAAAAGGTTTTTTAACTTATAAACCAGCTTTAAAAAACCTTTCTTTTTTTAGAGACGACATCTTTTAATAAAATTTTATGTCGTTTTAAAAATTTAATACTAAAAATACCTCGCTTATCTTTGCTGCTATGCATTACGCCTCGGTAGAAAATATTAGTAAAAGTTTTGGTATAAGAACTTTGTTTAAAAATATCTCATTTCATGTAGAAGAAGGAGATAAAATAGCTTTTGTAGCCAGAAATGGCACAGGAAAATCAACTTTGCTTAAAATATTTGCAGGTTTAGAAACTGCAGATGAGGGCACACTTTGGATACATAAAGATGTAAAAGTGATTATGCTACAGCAAGACACGCCTTTTATGGAAGATAAAAGTATTCGTGAAAATGTTTTAAGGCTTGATAACCCTGTAATAAAAACGGTGAGTGAGTATGAAAAATACTTAGACGAAGGTAATGAGGACATGGATTTGCTTTCGGAAATTATGGGGAGAATGGAAGAGTTGAATGCTTGGAGTTTTGAAAGTGAGTTAAAACAAATTTTAGGAAAATTAAACCTGCATGATATAGAAGCGGTAATGAGCACACTTAGTGGTGGGCAGCGTAAGCGTGTAGCATTGGCACAAGCACTCATAGAAGCGCAATTACATGAGGGTAGATGTTTGCTAATAATGGATGAGCCTACCAACCATTTAGATGTAAGCATGATAGAGTGGTTGGAAGATTTTTTGGGCACACATAAAATGACGATTTTATTAGTAACGCATGATCGTTATTTTTTAGATACTGTGTGTAATGAAATAATAGAAATGGATGAAGAAAAACTATTTGTGTATAAAGGTGATTACGATTATTTTTTAGAGCAGAAAAGTTTGAGGCAAGAAATAGAAGCTAGTGAATTTCAAAAAGATAAAAATATTTTTAGAAAAGAACTAGAATGGATGCGCAAGCAACCAAAAGCTCGTACAACAAAAAGCAAGAGTAGGCAAGATGCTTTTGCTGTAGTTGAAGAAAGAGTTTCTGTGAAAAAAGAAGATGCAGAAGTGAGCTTACAAGTAAAAATGACAAGGCTTGGGGGCAAGATTTTAGAAATGAAAAAAGTGAGCAAGTCGTATGGTGATAAGCTTATTATGAAAGGGTTTGATTATACTTTTAAGCGTGGCGAAAGAGTGGGTATTGTTGGTAAAAATGGCGTAGGTAAATCTACCTTTCTTAAAATTGCCTTACAGCAAGAAGAGCCAGATAGCGGAAAAATAACACATGGCGATACAGTAGTGTTTGGCAATTTTAACCAAGAAGGATTATCGTATAAAGAAGATAAACGTGCTATTGAATATGTAAAAGATATGGCAGAATATTTTCCATTGGCAGATGGTACAAAACTTAGTGCTAGCATGTTTATGGAAAAATTTGGTTTTAATGCACAACAACAATTTACACCACTAAGCAAACTAAGTGGTGGTGAAAAAAGGCGTTTACATTTAATGAGTGTATTGTTTGTTAACCCTAATTTTTTAATACTAGATGAGCCTACAAACGATTTGGATTTACAAACTTTGCGTACACTAGAGGAGTTTTTAATGGACTTCCCTGGTTGTATTTTAATAGTGAGCCACGACCGTTATTTTATGGATAGAATGGTGGAACACCTATTTGCATTTGAAGGCGAGGGTGTAATAAAAGATTACCCAGGAAACTACACGCAATACAGAGCTTACTTAAAAGAAATAGAAGCAGGCACAAGAAAAGATGATGGCAAAATGAATATGGTGAGTATAGAAGATAAGACTGTAGCAAAGCCTTTTGTACAATCTACGTCAGCAGCTAGTACTCCTAAAAAGTTATCATTTAAAGAAAAGAGCGAACTAGAAAACTTAGACAAAGAAATACCAGCCTTGCAAAAAGAAAAGGAAACGCTAGAGCTTAAAATGAGTGAGAGCATGCCTTACGAAGAAATACAAAAAATAGGTGCAAAGGTAAATGAAATTATTGCATCATTGGATTTGAAGGAAATGAGGTGGTTGGAGTTGAGTGAATAATTTATTCAATTAAAGCTTGAGGCATCGTTTTACTTTCATACCCACAACTTTTACATTTATATATTTGCTCTATAGGCAAATTACTATTAGGAAAAATACGAGATAAAAATTTCACAAAAATATTTTCAA
>JAYUJS010000041.1:0-3999 GCA_043765095.1 Ferruginibacter sp. | reverse complement strand
TACAAAATATTGGCAAACGTTTTAATAGAGAATGGATATTTAGGCATTTACATTACGAGTTTGTGCATGGAAAGTCTTATGCAATAACAGGTACAAACGGTTCTGGAAAATCTACTTTATTACAAGTTATTGCTGGTGCAACATTACATTCGGAAGGGGAAATCAGTTTTCAGGGGGCAAAGGGCAGTGGTCAATTAGCGGCAGAAAAAATTTATGAAAACATTGCAATAGCCGCACCTTATTTAGATTTAATAGAAGAAATGACAGCTTTAGAATTTTTACAATTTCATAGCTCATTTAAAGCCCTTACAAAACCCTTTGCTGAAATACTTGCTACTGTTGGCTTAGCAAATGCTGCCAACAAACAAATAAGATATTACAGTAGTGGAATGAAACAACGTTTAAAACTAGCGCAAGCATTTTTTAGCAACACCACTGTTTTATTATTAGATGAACCTACCACTAATTTAGACGAAGAGGGTATAGTTATTTACCAAAAACTTTGGTCTAACTATACTACAAATAAATTAGTAATAGTAAGTAGCAATGATAAGATAGAATTTGAAAAATGTGAAGCAGTTATTAGTATAGTCAATTACAAATAACAAACATTTTCCAAAAATTAAAAAAGCGCTATTTACTTTTGGCATAAACCAAAAATTATATCTAAGAGCTAGTAGTATTGCCTTTCGTTTTATCTTCAAAATCTTTTTTCAAACTTTCAAAACCATCTTTTACATTAAGCCCTGCATTTCTATAATGATAAACTGAAAAAAACATTGCAAGCGATGCAAGTAATGTAATGTAAAAACCAAAACCAATAATACTAATCGCATCTAAAGAACGAAAAAAACTAAAAACCATATATACGGCTGCAATACCACTAACTATCAATGCAATCATCCACATTGTTTTTTCCAAGCCCTTTGTTTGGTCTCCTAAGTAAGCAATAATACCACAGCCTACAAAGCACAAAAAAATAAGAATGCCAGTATTATGAAACCCATTTACACTACCACCAAAGCCAGCAATAGAAAATGAAACCCAAGGCAAAAACATAGATACTACCCCTACAGCGACAGCTATTAAAATTAATTTACGTTGTTTGTGTAATACTTCAAAATTCATTTTTACAAGTTTTATTAATGTAAATTAATATTATTTTTCTCCAATACCCATATCATAGCATATTTTTTAGTAAGCGGTTAAGTTGTTTTTTTAAATCTATATTTTCATTTTTTAAAACATTGCAGTCTACCTCTAATAATGATAATAAACTTTTGGTAGCGGTTAGCTCATTTTTTAAGCTTTTATTTTTTTTAAACAATGCAGCTACTTCATTTAATTCTTCGGTCATTATTTTTACATTAGCATTGGCAGCACTTAGCTCTTTTAAAGCAGCTTTATCTTGTTGCCTACCTTTTATTTCATTTACAAAATCTCTATTCGTTTCATCAAAAATAGTATGCATCATTTTTAATTTTTTTGCAGCCTGCTCTGCATTATATTTAAGTTGGTCTATTTCCAATTGTGCCATATTTAGCTTAGCTTTTACGTACATTTCACTTTCCCCCGTATTACTCAAAATGTTTATTTCTCTATTTTTTGTTTCTAACTCTACCGTTAAATCATTTACTTGCTCTTCTAAAAAGGTGTTTTCGTTTTGCAATATGCGTATTTTTTTTTCGTAATCCATTGTAATAAAATGTAGTGTTTATAATAAGATAATAATTTTAATAGGATAAAAATAAGGATAAATGTATTCTACTATGGGCAGCGTTTGACAACTACAAAGTATCTTTATGTAAATCTAAGGTCATCAATCATATTATATTGACAGATACCGAACTAATAAAAGGTTGCATTAGGGAAGAAGCTCATTGCCAAAAGAGTCTTTTTAACCGCTATGCAAGCTCTCTACTGGGAGTGAGTACCCGCTATGCCCGTACTAGGGAAGATGCAGAAGATATTTTACAAGATTCCTTTATTAAAATATTTAATAAAATAAGTCAATTTAAAGCTGAGGGTTCTTTAGAAGGCTGGATGAAAAAGATAGTTGTAAATACAGCTTTAAAAAAATATACACTTAGTAGATACAGTAAAGAACTTTCGGTAGAAGAAGTTAGAGATAATAACGAACATATTTTTGATGATGCACCCGCTTTTAATAGTCTTACCGAAAAAGATTTATTACTACTCATTAATAATTTACCACAAGGATATAAAATAATTTTTAATTTATATGCAATAGAAGGGTATGCACACGATGAAATAGCTACAATGCTAAACATAAAAGCTGGCACAAGCAGAAGCCAATTAGTAAAAGCAAGAAATTTATTACAAAAAGAAATTATGCAAACACGAAGAGTAGCCGTATAAAAACATGTAGTCTTCGTTTAAAAATATATAATGAAAGATAATTTATTTGACAAATATGTAAAAGACCAAATGGACGGGCTACGACCAGATGTAGGCTCGCATTTATGGGAAAATATTGCCAAAAAAATGGAGCAGAAAAAAACTGCTATTTTTTGGTCTTTAAAAAAGTTGATGCTTTTGCTACTATTGGTTTTTGTAACTGTAGGCAGCGGGTTTTACATATTTAATAAAATAGCTAATAAAAAAAATGTACAATTTAAAAACAACGATTTAAGCAAAAATAATATTGTATCACAAAATGAAAAATTAAATGCAGTAAAACAAAATGATTTGCTAACTAACGAAAATGATTATAAAAATACAACAATAAAAAGCAGCAATTTTGTTAACACGAATGCTGCTGTAAAAATTAAAAAAAATTCAATATCTACAACAGTAGAAAATAATTTGCAAACCACCAGTAACAACAATATTGGCAACGATAATAAAAACCTTAAAAGATATAAAAAAATTGTTAGTATTAATGATGCTGCGGCTAATAAAAATAGTTCAACAAAAAAACCATTACTCACTCAAAGTAATAATAGTAGTAGTACCGCACAAAATGTAAATACTACTACATATTCAAAATATACAAATGAAAATAAAATTGCTAGCAATAATGCTATTATACAAAAAAAGATAATATTATCAAATAATGATAATTTATTAGAAGAAAACAAACCGTCATTTTTAAAAATGAATAATAAAAAATATTATAATAAAAAGAGTACTAAAAATATAAATGTAGCAAATGCAATTATTACTGCTCGTACAAATGAGCAGCAAAATGTATTAAATTATTTGCAACCATTTACAAGCGAACTAGATTTTATGAAACCGAAAAATATTTTTGATATTAAAATTACTTCAAGGGTTTTTCCAATTATACCATGCCCAGAAATTGAAAAAAATGCAGCAGGCAATAAAAAATATCTTGAGTTTTATGCTGGGCCAGATTTTATAATTAGAAGTTTTTCTGATACAGGTAAAGTATATGCAGCACAACGCAAAGCCAGCACAGGTATATATTTTGCTTATAGCGCAGGCTTACGATATATCAAAGTGTACAAGAGCGGTATGAGCATACGCACGGGTGTAAATTACAGCCAAATAAACGAGCGGTTTGTATCTTTTGATGGTTATATATTAGAGCGTATTGTGCAAGTAAATGCCGCTGGAGATACTACTGCAAATTTTACACAATTTAATACACAATATAAAAAAAGTACCAATATTTATAAAAGTTTAGATATACCTTTTCAGCTGGGATATGAAATGGGCAATGGTAGATTACACACCAATATAGGGCTTGGGATAAACATAAATATTGCTAGTAGGCAAACGGGTAGTGTACTTGATAATACTGGCAAACCAGTTAATATATCTACAAATGCGGCTAGTTCTATTTATCAATTTAAAACAAATGCTGGTGTAAGCTTTTTAGGCAGCGTATCTTTTTATTATAAGCTAAGTGACCGCTGGCACTTAATGCTAGAGCCTTACGTAAGATATAGTTTATCACCCTACACAAAGCCTGATATTAGCTTTAAGCAAAAGTTTAATGCAGCAGGGCTTAGG
>JAYUJS010000040.1:0-1480 GCA_043765095.1 Ferruginibacter sp. | reverse complement strand
ACGAAATAAGAGCTGGTGGAGAAGGAGATTATTGGGTAAGCAATGTAGTAGCAAATACGGGTGCTATCAATTTGTGTGGTGGTTGGGCTATTGTAGTTATTTATGGTGATGATGTTTTGCCTTTGCGTAATCTTACTATTTATAAAGGGTACGCAAATATATCTAATGCAGCTGGTGGGCAAAATATAGGTATAAGTGGCTTTTATACACCACCTTCTCCAACTGCACCTGTAAACGTAAAATTGGGCGTATTTTCTTTTGAAGGAGACCAAGGAACAATTGGCGATTCATTAAAATTTAATGGAGCGGGCAGTTTATTAGCTGTAACTGATGGAATAAATAATCAAAATAATTTTTTTAATAGCACTATTGGTATTAATGGCGTATCTAAAAACGCTGCTTCAAGTACTTACCCTGGCAATCCTAACTATGTCAATTCACTTGGTTTTGATGCAGATATTGTAACATTAAATAATGGAACCAAAACTTTTTTGGGCAATGGTGCAAGTTCTGCTACTCTAAGGCTTACAACAGCTGGTGACCAATATTATCCTTTTTTAATAACTACCGCTATAGATATTTTTGAACCAAATGTCTTAGTTACAAAAGATTGGGTAGATGATAATGGTGGGCTTGTGCAGCTTGGAGATGTTATTACTTACAACATAAAAGTAAGAAATAAAGGTAATGACCCTTCTACAAAAGTAGTTTTAACGGATATTTTTTATGGAGCTATTGATTATGTGCCCGGTAGTAGTCAAATTTTAACTGGCCCTAATGCGGGTGTAAAAACGGATGCTATAAATGATGATCAAGTAGATTTTTTAAGTGCAAGTAATACACTTAAATTTAGACTTGGTAATGGAGCCAATAATACTATTGGTGGTGCAATGGGCACAACAGCGGCAACCGATAGTGTAACAACAGTAAGTTTTAAAGTAAAAATTACCGAAGATTGTAGAATTTTTAAATGTAAGGATAGTGTGTTTAATACAGCTTTTGTAGATTTCGTAGGCTTTACATCTGGAGCTTCTAGAAGTACGGCTAGCAGTGCTTCTGGGCTAGATGCTTATGGCTGCCCAATACAAGGCCCAACCAATTTACGGGTTGTGGTTCCTGCTTGTACTTCACCAGCTGATACTACTTTTAATCAATGTGTGCCTTATAATTTATCTCAACTTGTTTTACCACGGCCTGGTTATACTTCATTTTTTAATAGTAGTTTTTCGCCAGTTACACAAGCTACGGCTACTGGTACTTATTATGCTATAAAATTGTTATATACTGGTTGTACCGATACTATACAAATAAATTTTACACAAACTTGTGTTTTACCAATATTGTTAAAAGAGTTTACTGCAAAATATAGCAAAGATGAAACAGTATTGTTAAATTGGCAAACAACAAGCGAAACAAATAATCTTAAATTTGAACTTGAAAGAAGCATTGATGGAATAAATTTTGAAAAAATATATGAAAC
>JAYUJS010000039.1:0-1483 GCA_043765095.1 Ferruginibacter sp. | reverse complement strand
ACATTGATCCCATAAAATACAATTTGCTTTTTGAGCGTTTCTTAAATCCGGAGCGTAAGAGCATGCCAGATATAGATACCGATTTTGATGATGAAGGCAGGCAAAAAGTAATAGACTATGTGGTGGAAAAATATGGGAAAAACCAAGTAGCACAAATTATTACTTATGGTACCATGGCTGCTAAAAGTAGCATTGCAGATGTTGCTCGGGTAATGGATCTACCGCTGCAACAAAGTCGTGCATTATCAGGCTTAGTGCCAGAGCGACCGGGTATGAATTTGAAGCGTTTGCTTAAAGCTCCCATTACCATTAAAGAAGCAAAGGCAGGCGAAAAATCATTAGAAGAAAAAGAACAACTACAACCTGATGATGTAGAAAAAATAAAAAAACTGCGTGAGTTTTATAATGGAACTGATGAACTAGCAAAAGTTTTGAAAGAAGCTGAGAAATTGGAAGGTTCTGTCCGCAACACAGGCATACATGCATCTGCCATCATCATTGCACCAAAAGACCTTACAGAATTACTGCCTGTAGCCACTTCAAAAGAAAGTGAGTTATGGCTAACTCAAATAGAAGGAAATTCTATTGAAGAAGCAGGTGTAATAAAAATGGATTTTTTGGGGTTAAAAACTTTAAGTATTTTAAAAACAGCATTGGCGCTAATAAAGCAACAGCTTGGCGTATCCATTGTAATTGATGATATTTCGTTGGAAGATGAAAAAACATATCAGCTCTATAGGCAAGCAGATACAAATGCTACGTTTCAGTTTGAAAGCCCCGGTATGCAAAAATATTTACGAGAACTAAAGCCAGATAAATTTGGTGACCTAGTAGCTATGAATGCCTTGTATCGCCCTGGCCCAATGGCGTATATCCCAAAATTTATTGCTCGTAAAAATGGTAAAGAACCAGTAGAATATGACTTACCTGAAATGCAGGAATATTTAGAAGAAACTTATGGCATTACGGTGTATCAAGAGCAGGTGATGTTACTTTCACAAAAGCTTGGTGGTTTTAGCAAAGGACAAGCTGATATTTTGCGAAAAGCCATGGGTAAAAAAGATAGAAAAACCTTGGATAAAATGAAAGGTGATTTTATTATTGGAGCAACGGCAAAAGGTCATGATAAAAAAATATTAGAAAAAATATGGACTGATTGGGAGGCATTTGCACAATACGCTTTTAATAAATCTCACTCGGTTTGTTATGCATTATTGGCATATCAAACAGGCTATATAAAAGCACATTACCCAGCACAATACATGGCTGCGGTACTAAACCATGCAGGCAGTATAGATAAGATAACTTTCTTTATGGAAGAGTGCAAGCGCATGTGTTTAAAAGTATATGGCCCTGATATAAATGAAAGTAACAATGGCTTTACTGTAAACGAACAAGGGGAAATAAGATTTGGCTTTAGTGGTATGAAAGGTGTGGGTGATAATGCCATTGAAAGCATAGTGGAAGAAAGAAAAAAGGGTGG
>JAYUJS010000038.1:0-4020 GCA_043765095.1 Ferruginibacter sp. | reverse complement strand
AAATTTAATAGAAGATTAACCGAACCAGAAGAAATAAAAACCATTTTGCAAAAAATGGAAACAGTAGTTAGAGCTATAAATCCTGCTGTTAAATTTATTTATACCATAAGCCCTGTACGCCATTTGCGTGAAGGTTTTGTAGAAAATAATAGAAGTAAGGCGGCACTTATACAAGCTGTACACTCCCTTATTAATGAAAGCAGTACTTTTTATTTTTCTGCGTATGAGCTTGTCATAGACGACTTGAGGGATTATCGTTTTTTTGCAGAGGACCTTATGCACCCTAATTATGCAGCTACTAATTATGTGTGGGAAAAATTTATTCCAGCTGCTATAGATGAAACTTCGCAGCAATTAATGGAAAAAATAAATGAAATAAATGCTGCTATGAGCCATATAGCATTCAATCCAACATCGGTTGCACATAAAAAGTTTATGCAGGTTAATTTAGAAAAAACATTATCGCTTCAAGAATCGTTTCCATACATAAATTTTGAAAAGGAAATTTTGTATTTTAAGTAGACAAACTACATTCCTAAACTTCTAATTTTTCTAAACTCATAAATTCCACTCCAGCCTCCCAAGCCTACCGCCACCACCTACAAAAAATACCGCATTGCCTTTTTTTGCACGCCTACATACATGAAAGCTGGTCGTACTTATTTGTTTAAAATTGTTACCATCATCAGTTGTAATATCTACCCCGTTTATGCCGCATGTAATCCATGTTTGTTTGTTTACATATTCTATGCAAGACCTGTAGCCAGTAGGGGATGTTGCTGGGGCTGACCAAATTACTCCTCCATTTCTTGTTATAAAACAATTTTTAGTAGTAGAATCTTTTGTGTTAAAATCTCCACCAACCGCTATAAATATTTTATTATTTTTTGCAGCAATAGAGTTTGCGCCTGATGTTTCTTTGCCTTGCAAAATAGGTAGTTCAATTTTTTTATTTCCAATAAATAAATGCGAAGCCAAACCACCACTTACAAATATGCTATTGCCATTTTTCATTTTTCTAATATTTGTACCACTGCTTGCAAACGCTGCTTCTCCTTTTTCAGCAACCATTTTTAAAGTTGTAGTTTTATCTTGCCAAGTATTGCCAGCATCAGTTGTTATTGCTACAAAAAATAAATTGTTTATTGGATCACCAATTACAATTCCTTCTTTTTCATTTGCAAAATCCATCGCATCTAAAAACATTCCTTTTGTATCATTCTTATAAACCAAACTCCATGTTTCACCAGCATTTACTGTTTTTAAAATTATAGCAGGGGAGTCAATACCCATTATGATGGCCGTCTTTTCATCAAAAGCTTCTATATCTCTAAAATCTGTTTTTTCATATCCTTTTACTGTAATCCAATGCCAGGTTTCGCCACCATCATTGGTTTTTGTAACAGTGCCGGCACTTCCACTTGCCCATACTATTTTATCATTAACAACACTTAGCCCACGCATAGATGTTTTTGTACCACTTGTAAGAAGTTTTACAGTTTGGGCGTTTGTAAAAAAGATGATTTGTAAAAATAATTGGGTAATAATTAGCTTATGCATAAATAGAAATTAACAAAGGAGTTCATACAAATTAATTTACACAAATCAATAGTTTATAAAACCTATTATTTAAAGGCTTTATTTATATTTTTTTCTAAACATAAATATCTCATACTTAAGTTTTTTATTATTAATAGACTTTGTTTGCATAGAATTAATAAGTAAATACTAATTTTTTATCTCTCATCTTTAGATACTGCAGCGCTTTAACTCGAAGGATAAAAATGATAGAAATCAAAATTTAAAATTCCAAGTTACACTCGGTATAATAGGAAAAATAGAAACTTGTTTTCCTTGGATTTTTAGTGTGCCATCATAAGGACTACCCGTCTGTTCATAAAATACAAAATATGGATTTTGACGGCTGTAAGCATTGTAAACACTAAACACCCATTCGGTTTTCATTTTTCTACCTTCGTTCTTTTTAGGAGTATAGGTAGCTGATAAATCTATACGATGGTATGATGGCAAACGATATTGATTGATATTGCTATACTCTTGCGAAAGTACACCGCTTACCAAATAAAAACGCTGAGGTAAGGTAGAGGCGCTGCCAGTGCCATATACAAACGCTCCCGATAATTTCCATCTTTTGTTAAGGTCGTATAAAGCTACGATACTCATATCATTTCTACGGTCATATTTTGCAGGGAAAATATTTCCCTTATTAAGATTTTCAAATTTTCTGTATGTCCAACTTAGGGTATAGCCTATCCAGCCTGTAAACCTGCCTTTTACTTTATTTATAAAAAACTCTGCACCATAGCTCCAGCCTTTTCCAAAAGTAAAATCTTCCTCCACATCTTTTAAAGAATTATTGGTATATCCTTCTCTATATTCAATTTGGTTTTCCATGCTTTTATAATACACTTCTACCGATGTTTCATACGTATTTTCTTGGAGGTTTTTAAACACACCAGCTGCATATTGCCAACTTATTTGTGGCTTCACTTTATAGGTACTTGGCACCCAAATATCAGTAGGCAATGTGGTGCCAGAGTTGCTTACAAGATGTATGTATTGAAGATTTCTTGTAACAGACGCTTTAACAGATGTCGTGTTGTTTATTTCGTAACGCATGGTTAGCCTTGGTTCTAGCCCACCATAACTCTGTACCGTTTGCCCTTTAGCAAAAGTAGTACTATCTGTTCGTTGCCCAAGGTTATTTGTTGTGTAAATTTTATATGCCCCTACTTGTGCAAAATTACTGTATCGTAATCCAGCGTTTATTTTAAATTTTCTAGTAACATCCCAATCATCTTGTACATATATAGCGGCTTCATTTGCAAATTTTACTTGTGAGTTTTGAGGGTTAAAAGTTATTGAATCTTGTTTTCCACTTATAACGGATGGAGTAAATTTATGATACGTGAAAAGCCATCCAAATTTTAATTTATGACTTGATGCTGGATAATAATCAAAATCTTGTTTTAGGGTAAGGTCTCTAATGCCTGAGGCTAATTGTAAATCCAAACTATTTTGGTTGGCATTAAACGTAAAATTATAATCATTGTAAACAGCTGTCGTATTTGCAAATAATTTTCTATTAAATACATGGTTCCATCGTAGGGTACCAGTAGCATTGCCCCATGGAATATTAATATTTAAACTTTGTTTTCCATTTTTAAAATCAAACACATCTCTACCAAAGTAGCCACTAAGGTAAAGTCTATCTTTTTCGTTAAACTTATAATTCATTTTTGCATTTAGGTCATAAAAATAATAACCAGACCCATAAAATTGGCTTCCCTTTTTTACAAATGGTTTTGTAAGTGCATCAATGTAAGTGCGCCTTGCAGACACAATAAAAGAAGATTTATCTTTTACAATTGGCCCTTGTATTGAAAAACGAGAAGCTATTAATCCTATACCACCTTCAAATTGATTTTTTTGGTTGTTGCCTTCCTTCATACTCACATCTAAAACACTCGAAAGCCTACCACCATACTGTGCAGGCATACCACCTTTTATGAGTGTTACATTTTTTATAGCATCCGCATTAAAAATAGAAAAAAAACCAAACAAATGTCCAGTATTATAAACCACCGCATCATCCAGCATTATAAGGTTTTGGTCTGGTCCACCACCTCGTACATATATCCCTGCACTACCTTCACCAGCATTACGTACGCCTGGCAATAGTTGTATTGTTTTTATAATATCTACTTCCCCTAAAAGTGCAGGTATTCTTTTTATTTGTTCAATTGGCAGGGTTATTTTACCCATTTGTGCAGCCCGTACATTATTTTCTCTTTTGGTAGAGGTTACAATTACTTCCTCAGAGGTAATGCTGCCATTAGACAGTATTATATTTACCGATGTATCTTTTGTAAGATTTATATAAATTATTGTAGCCTTATACCCTACATGCGAGGCAACTATTTCATAATTGCCAGCAATCATTGTTACAGACCAATAACCATACTGGTTACTCATCATACCATTTTTATCTTTTATTCC
>JAYUJS010000037.1:0-1486 GCA_043765095.1 Ferruginibacter sp. | reverse complement strand
TTATTAATCATTTTCAAACACAGGGTAGTGCTGGTGGCCCACAGGGTATTTTAAATGTATCATTTATTGAAGATGTAAAATTATCTAGCTCTGCTTTTGATGCTCGATATGATAATGCGTTGAGTTCTGTTTTTCAATTTAAACAAAAAACGGGTAATAGAAATAAACTACAAGGCAATGTAAGATTAAGTGCTACGGAACTTTCTACAACTTTGGAAGGGCCAATATCTAAAGACAAAAAAACAACTTTTTTAGCATCGGCAAGGCGTAGTTATTTGCAGTTATTATTTACCGCAATAGATTTACCTATACGCCCTAGCTATTGGGATTTTCAAACAAAAATTACCCATCAAATAGATAAAAAAACCACCTTATCATTTATAGGTATCGGCGCTATTGATGATTTTAGATTTGCAGCAATAAAAAAAGCTACACCTGAAAAATTGTATATTTTAAATAGCAATGCATTTATAAAACAATGGACATACACTGCTGGTTTATCTCTTAAGCGTTTGGTAAAAAATGGTTTTGTAAATGTGGCACTAAGTAGAAATAGTTTTGATAATGACATTAACCAATTTGAAGACAATACAACAAAAATACCATCGCAAAAAACCTTGGAATATACAAGTAGAGAATCAGAAAATAAACTGAGGCTAGATGTAAACAAAGTTGTAAACGATTGGAAGATTGCTTATGGTGGCGTGGCGCAAATATCAGAATACGATACCAAAACATTTGCAGTAATTCGTAAAGAGTTGCAAGATGGTTTCGGAAATATAATTCAAAATGCGATAAAGGTAAATTTTACAAGTCCGCTGAATAGTTTTTTACGCTATGGTGCATTTACGCAAGTGAGTAAACGATTTTTTGATAGTCGCTTAGGCGTGAGTGCAGGCTTACGTGTAGATATGAATACATTTACAACTACTGGTAACAATCCTTTAAAAACCCTTAGCCCTCGCATATCTGCCAGTTATATTTTAGCTGATAAATGGACAGCCAATGCCTCTGTTGGTCGTTACTACAAAATAGCTCCATACACTATTTTAGGCTTTGCCGATAATGCCAATAACTTGGTAAATAAAAATAGTTTGTACCAACGTGCAGACCATTATGTAGCAGGTGTGGAGTATTTGCCAAATGATGGTTTGCGATTTACTGCGGAAGGTTTTTATAAAAATTATGGAAATGTGCCAGTATCAATAAACAAAGGTATTTCGCTTGCAAACCTTGGTGGAGATTTTAATGTACTAGGCAATGAAGCTGTTGTAACCAATGGAAAAGGCAGGGCTTACGGTTTTGAATTTTTTGCACAGAAAAAATTAACGAAGAAATTTTTTGGAATACTTTCTTATACATTTTATAGAAGTGAATATGCTGGCTTGAATAATAAACTTGTAGCAAGCAGTTGGGACAATACGCATTTGCTTACTGTAACATGGGGTTATAAATTTCCAAGAAATATTGAGCTAGGTTTAAAGTT
>JAYUJS010000036.1:0-1491 GCA_043765095.1 Ferruginibacter sp. | reverse complement strand
TTTCGGAAGTAAATTGTGAACCTTGGTCGCTGTTTATTATTTGCGGTTTCCCATAGGTGTCAATAGCCTCTTTAGTTATACTTGCACACCACTCTGCCGTCATACTATTGCTTATGCCCCATGCTACAATAAATCGACTATAAACATCTATCACAGCATACAAATACATAAAGCCTTTTGCCATGGGCAAGTACGTTATATCTACTTCCCAAACTTGGTTTTGCTTAGTGATTTTTAAGCCCTTTAGTAGATACGGATATTTGTAAGATGCTTTATCAGCAATGGTTGTACGTGGCTCTTGGTACAATGTACGCCACCCCACAAGCTTCATTAACCGCCTTACTTTCTTTACGTTTATGTTATACCCTAAGCCAACAAGTAGCACCTGTAGCCGTAATACTCCATAAAATGGTGTGTCAAAATATTGCTCATCTAACCATCGCATAATGGCTAAATTTTCAGCTGTTTCTGGCACAGGCTCATAGTAAAATGTACTACGATTTAAGGACAATAATTCGCACTGCTTTACAATACTAAACTTGCTTTTTTCAGCATCTATCATAAGGTATCTTTTAGCTGTAGGCACTAATTCAATTTTTTTTTAAGAAAATCGTTTTCTACTTTTAATTGACCTATCTGTGCATATAACTCTTGGAGTAGTTTTTCATTGTCTTGCACAACTAATTCTTTACTCTCTTTATCAAACAAGCTAGCCGAATTGGCTATAAATTCTCTTTTCCATTGATTAGCTTGGGTGGGATGAATATCGAATTTTTTACAAATTTCTTCGATTGTTTGCTGCTCTTTTAAAGCAGCTAAAGCAACCTTCGCTTTGAAGTCGGCTTTAAATTTTCGTCTCGGTGTGGTACTCATTTTACAGGTTTTTTATTGTTAAAGTTATATCTTAACTACCTGTCCGATTTTTGGGGAGTACTATACATTATGTGCCGCATTTAAAGCAGTTTTAATTACACTTTCAGGTACACATTCATTTGTAAAATGTCTTGTGTCTCTTCTGTTTTCTATACAATTATGTACATCCATATTTTTTTGATATCAGTATTATTTGAGATTGAAAGTTATTTTTCTATTGTAGAAACTTCAATTAAAATTGATACGAAAGTACAAGTTTATCGCCATTGTTTAATTTTACTTGTATTCAAATTCGTTAAAAACGGTTATACCTAAACTTTGATTTTATGATAAAAGTTTGAACTGCAGTAGTAGTGTTTGGTTAAATTTCAAAAATAAAATTCAGACTTTAAAAATTTATTTTACTCAAAAATACCTTCAATTCTTTTGTAGATATAAAACCACTTCGTTGAAATATTGTTTCGCTTTTTGGACTTAAAATACAAATTGTAGGAAACTCAATTTTCCCATTTATGATTATTTTTTATACCAAATCCTTTATGCTTGACACAAGCCGTCAAATATGGTGAAATAGATTAAATAAACCTTTTATCAAAGCGAATAATATGACTAAAGCCC
>JAYUJS010000035.1:0-11712 GCA_043765095.1 Ferruginibacter sp. | reverse complement strand
ATTAGATAAAATACCTGCGGGTAATTTTGTTTTTTTAATAGATGTATCTGGCAGTATGGATATGCCAAATAGGCTACCCTTACTAAAACAGGCATTTCAATTATTTGTAAATAACCTTAGGGCTATAGATAAAGTTTCTATTATAACTTATGGCGGCATTGTAGGCACATGGCTTTCACCTACGGCTGGAAGTGAAAAAGAAAAAATTAATAAAAGCCTTGAGTTACTAGAAGCTGCTGGTGATACCCCAGGTGAATCTGCCATTGAAGCAGCGTACAAAATGGCAAGTTCTAATTTTATAGTTGGGGGAAACAATAGGGTTATACTTGCCACAGATGGAGACTTTAATGTAGGACAAATAACTGAAAAAGCTTTGGATGAACTAATAACCAAACAAAGAGAAACAGGTATATATCTTACTTGCTTGGGTGTAGGTATGGGAAATTTTAAAGACTCAAAATTACAAACATTGGCTAAACGAGGCAATGGTAATTATGCTTATTTAGACGACTTGCATGAAGCAGAAAAAGTATTGGTAAAAGAACTTACAGAAACATTGTATGCGGTAGCAGAAGATGCATATATTAACATTCAATTTAATGCGGAGGCTGTGGATAGCTATAGATTGGTGGGGTTTGATAACAAAAAAGAAGCCGTGCAAGATGCAAGTAGCGACTTAGATGGAGGCGAAATAGGAAGTGGAGGAAGTACTATAGCAATATTTGAAATTGTACCTACCATACAACAAAAAAAAATTAGCATAATAGGAAATTTAATATTGCAGTTTCATGATGTAAAAGACAAAGAAAAAAATGTACAAAAAATAGATTTTAATATTTCTGCACAATTAGACACTACTAATAAAGCAATAAAGTTTGCAGCAGCAGTAGTTATGTATGGGTTAAAATTAAAAGAATCAACTTACATTAATAAGGCAAGTTGGAACGCTGTAAAAGCACTAGCAGAAGCAGCTGCAGATAAAACAGTTTTTTTACAAAATGATTTTCTTACACTCATTGATAAAACAATTGAAGTGTATGAACCAAATAGAAAAAAGAAGAAAAAAACAAAAAAGTTGAATAGCTCCATCCTTTAGGGTGGAGAAAATATAAATCCAATCAGAGCATCAGCCCACAACTACATTGTTGAAACAATATTTTTTAATAAATCTTATTATAAATTTATCATCAAATTTGCATCGGGACAATTTTTTAAATATTTTTTTGCTTCGCCAATAGTACATACACCAGGGTAATCTCCTTCTTTCAATCCCATCTCTTCTATAATTTGAAAATGCAAATGTGGCGGCCAATCACCATTTTCTTTTGGCTCTCCAAAATGTGCAAATATTTCTCCCCTTGTTACAAATTTTCCAATACGCATTTTACCTAAATCTGCAATTGACAAATGCCCATACAAAGTATAAAAGGCTGTAGTTTCTAAATTGTGTTGTAGAATAATGGTAGCACCATAATCTCCAAAAATATCATTAAAAGCAAAGCTATGCACCATGCCTCCCATGGGTGCATATACACATGTACCCGCTGCCCCCCATATATCTACCCCTAGGTGTAAAGTACGTGCTTGCTCACCTTCAAAGAGTTTACTACGACTATAAAATGTTCGGTTTTCATTATAGCCACCAATACCAAAGTCGGCAACTGCTTCTTCCAATTTATTATTTATGTACGCTGAAAATTTTGTAGTGTCAGCAATTAGTTCTTTTGTAATTTCTTTATTAGCCTCTGTAAAATCAAATGGTATGATGGTTTCTTTTTCTTTGTTTATTTTAATTATTGGGTGAAAAGTAGGGTGATGCTTTTTTAAAATATAGCTAATTTTATTGTTCATACATGTAAGGTAAGGGTTTCACACAAAGTGGCAAAGGAAACTAAGTTCGCAAAAGTTTTCATGCAAAGAAATAATGACGATGAAGTAAGAAACCTCCTCTAAGCATTTCGATAAAATTCTTATCACGAGCCATGAAATAAAAAACTAAAGAACCCATAAGAGACCATAGTTCTCCAATGTGAACAAGTATTTTTGAAATGCAGAAAAATCTAACACTTTTAGTGACATTGAAATAAATACATTGGTTAACTTTGTTATAAATTGAGTTAAATGAAAAATCAAATAATAATTATTGTAATGGCAACATTATTCTTTTTCTCATGTAAAAAAAATAAAACTGAAAGACCTTGTGATATTACTCAGATGCCAAGCGGTAAGTTTGTAACAAAAGAGATACTTGGAGATACTTCATTTATTGCTGACACAATATTTAGGAATAACTATGTGCAATTCCAAACTTTAGATAATTATGAATCTGTTAATTGGAAATTAGGCTCTGATCCAAGAGACTGGACTAACCAAAATTTCCAATTGAGCTTTATAAATGCTTTAGGTGAAGTTCCTATTAATTTTCTTGGAAGAAAAACTGCAAATACACTATGTTTTCCCCAAGATAATGGGAAATATGGAAGTTCACAAAATTTAGTATTACTTGAGCAAAGTGAAAAGCCTACACTAACCATAAGTCCACTAGTTGGAAGATATAAAGGCACATTTACTAATAATGCAACTGACACATTCATAATGCGAATAGAATATTTTGATAGCTTAAAATATGATGTCGGTGTAACAGGTAGTAAAAATTTCTATTGGATAAGTAATATTCCTAAAAATTACACATCGACACTTGGTTGGATTTATCCTGAATTATTAAATGGACAACCGATACAAATGGGATACAAGTGTTTCAAATTCGGTTCGGGTTCAAGCGAAGTACAAGGAAGAGGTTGGCTTAGCAATGATACAGTACTTGTAAACTATGGAAATAATATCGTTGGAAGAAAAAAATTTATTGGTAAAAAACTTTAAAACAAAGACACATGAAAATTAAAATTATCTACTTAATCGCTTTCTTACTATTTATATTAAATGTAAAAGCACAATATCCATGTATTAACGGAATTAGTACAAATCCATTAAACCCCATCAATACACAATTACCTTCCAAGAAAAATACTTTTTTTAATTGGCAAGATTCTATATATCAAGTACAACCAATTTCATCAAATTGTGTGAGAGGATCGCAAATTGAGTCACCTTTTTACAAAATAGATAATCTAGAAGGATTGAGAGAAAGTAAAGATATGCAGTGGGAAGATGGATGGGAATTGCTTAGAAGAGGATTTGGATTAAATGACTTGAATGTTTATACCACTGATCCGGTGCCTAATGCATATCTCGTTCTATATAATAAATATACAGGAATAATGAGAGTTCTTTTGAAAGTTTGTAGAGGTGCAGATTATAATGCTGCAAAAATTACATTAACTTTTAATTCGTTATCTCAAGTAAAAACCGATTTATTAGAAATAAGTAGAGGGGCTGTCTCTGCATTAGATAAAAGGTTTTTTGCAACAGGATTTGCAGCAGGTTCAAAATATCTTAATGACAATACTAAATGGTTTTATGCTGATTTCCCGATGATGTATGACCCATGTACATGTAACTATAAATCGAAGCTCAATATTTTATCAGAACTAGTTTCTACATCGCAAATATCTTTAGAAGGTGGTATAACAGGCGACATATACTCAAAAAATGTTGGGGGAAAAGCGCAAATTCAAAAAGATGGTTCTTTTGGGTGGAAAGATTTTGCAGATATAGTAAATGGAAAAGCAAGCACAGCATATAGTAGTATTAATGGATTTGTGACCTCAACTCAAGCCTTTGCAAATACTTTAGGTGCAAATGCTAGCCAGACTGCATCTATAAATCTTTTTGGTAATGCTTTAAAGGATAATAAGTTTCTAAAAATTGGGTTAAATGCATTTCCTTGGTTAAAGTCTGCAGTCGGGCTTTTGGATATATTTATAGGAGGTGGGAAAACTACAGTAGGTTCACAAGAAGTTAAATTGTTACCATTATCTGTTAATTTAACAATGAAACTAGATGGTACAATGACAACTGTTAATCCATACCATAATATAATTTTTACAAATCCTGGAAGCAAAGATGCTCAGCTAGATCCCGATGTATACCCATATTATAATGAAGTAATGGGCGTTTTTAATTTGATTAAAACACCTTCTATTTTTATAGGAAAAGAGAATACTAATATTGTCTGTTGTGATATCAGGCGTTGTTACCAAGGAAAATTTAACACTAAAACTACGCTAAGATTATCTTTAAATTCATTGATTTATTCTTTAAATCCTGCTGCCGATTTAACTATACAAAATATGAAAGCAGCTGTGGTTGTTTCAGCCGTTGCAGGAAATTCTGACACCTTAAATCTTTCAACTAAATTCATTAATGAAGATTTCAAATTTTACGAAGGGAAAGATTTAACTGTGTCTAATGGAAGTAAATACAAGTTTCGAACTGACTATTTTGACTTAAAACCACTTTCAGATAAAAAATTTTCATATATAGATAAATCTAATCTTTGCGCAGTATTTTTTAATAATTCAGGATTAGGTTCAGCTCTAATGACCATTGATACTAGCAAAATATTTCTAAAATTAATGATTAATTTAAAGAGGAATAATGCCAGTGCAAATACTCAAAATATTTTAGTTGTACTTACCTATCCATTAAAAGCTGTAGTAGATAATGGTGCTGTAAATCTTCCTGTAAATTACAGCGTTAACGATAGCTCAATTGTAACGGAAGCACCCAGCAGTTATGTTAATTCATTTTGTAACAGTACAGTTTATAATAACATTGACAGACAGAGTAGATTATATATTGATTCAGTAGAATCAATAAAAAAACTTAACAAGGATGGTATAGTAATTTATCCAAACCCAACTTCAGGTCTTATTAACATCAAAATTAAACAACAAGAATCTAATCTTATTTCATTACAAGTTTTAAATGTTCAAGGAAAAACTGTCTTGAAGACCAAAGAAAATAATTTTAATTTAAATGAAGGAATGGTTAAACAAATTAATTCTAATTTAGAAAGTGGAACTTACTTTTTAAATGCAATAACTTCAAAGGGGCTTCTAACAACAAAATTCATAGTTATTAAATAAACAGAGGCGAGGTTGTCGATATATCGGCAGCCTCTTTTTAAAATTATAGTATGAAAAACTTACTTTCTTGCATTCTATGTTTTGTTTCATTTAGTTGTATAGGACAAGATAAAACAACCAAGAATTATTTGGCTATTAGAATAGAAAAAGAAACAGACTTTAGATCAGATAGAGAAGTTTTTTATATTAATGCTGAACAAGGCTGCAGGGCAGCCAAAACAATCTATGATTTAAAAAAGTATAACTTTAAAAAAAGTGCGGAGAATAGCAATGCATCATTCTTTTATTATCAAGAGGACACTGAAAAAGAATTTTACAACTATTTTCTCTCTCATACGGAGATATTAAATTTTATGGCACAAAATGGTTGGATACTTATAATAATTAATAATGAAATTATATCTAATGCGATAATTGAGAGAAATATTTCAGGGCTTGAAACTCCTGTAGCAAAAATTTCAAGCATACCAATTTATTATTTTGAAAAATAGATTTTTCATTCTTTATTATCAGCCAAACATTTTAAAGGATAATATATTTAGATATAACACATAGCCTATTAAACATTACACAGAATACAAAAAATATGAGGCATAAACTATAAATCATTACACATAGTTTATAAAATATTACACACATACTAAAAATTATGCGGCATAAGACATTAATTGTTACACATTAGCATAAAACTTTAACACTTTCTTGATTAAAAACTCGATGACGGAATAGATAAAGTAGAAGACCGACCATGGCTTCTTACAACATTGGGGTGGCAATAGTTTGGTTGACGGAAGTCCATCAGCTTTTGGTTCACTATTTGGCTTTTGTTTGCGCAGAAGAATATCTATTGAGCATTTGTACATCATTTGTACATTTATTTTTCAATTTAGCATTTTCTCGGGCTGACGCTTTCCAAATTATAAACAAACGCCAAGCCCTATTCGAAATACGCAAAGACTCTTCGTTGACGTTTGGTAACCTTATTTTCTTTGTGTGAAATCAAATAACCACATTTATCATTCTACTTTTTACAAAAATAAATTTCTTTACTTCTGCACCATCTATCCATTTTAAAATAACCTCATTGCTAAGCACTGCTGCTCGTGCTTCTTCTTCGGTGGCTTCAGTAGGTAATAATATAGCGCTACGCATTTTTCCATTTATAGATACTGGGTATTCTTTGGTAGCTTCTACCAAATACCATTCGCTAAGTTTAGGATATTCTGCATCTAAAATAAAACCCTTGCAACCCAATGCAGCCCACAACTCTTCTGCAATATGTGGTGCATAAGGCGCAAGCAAAATAAGTATTTGCGATAATATTTCTTTCTTATAACATTTAGCATCTGAGAGTTCATTTATAGAAATCATAAATGCGGCTACGGCGGTGTTGTAAGAAAAATTTTCGGTGTCTTGTTCTATTTTTTTGATGGTTTTGTGTAAAATTTTATACTCTGCATCACTCGGTTTTTCATCCACCCATTTTGGCTCACCACTTGTGTTTGTTGTTGGATTAATATCGTTAAAAAATAACCTCCATAATTTTTTTAAGAAACGATGCACACCTTCTATACCCTTTGTATCCCACGGTTTGCTTTGCTCCACGGGGCCGAGGAACATTTCATACATACGGAAAGTATCAGCACCGTATTTTTCGCAAAGTTCATCTGGGTTTACCGTGTTGTATTTTGATTTGGACATTTTTTCTACTTCGGAACCGCAGATGTATTTGCCATCTTTTGTTCTAAGACCAAATTCCTCTCCATAGGAAAGCGGCGCATTGACCTCTCCATTTTCACATATAAAAATTGCATTTTTGTATAAACCATTTTTCCAATTCCTAAATTCATCCATATTAAGTTCTAAGCCATCAACCATATTTACATCAACTCGTATAGGTGTACAACTACTTGTGACGTAGTATGGGGCAGATTCATCAACTGTTGGTTTCAATATATTGTCTATAATTGAAAGCATTTGAGAATGAGATTTAGTTTTTGAATCAGTCAAATCATCTGCAACAAATATATTTTTTTCTGAAACATTATTTTGATACAATACTCCATTCACAAGTTTTGTAATCCTTGTATATGTATCCAACCTATACACAAACCTACTACTACCCTGTATCATCCCCTGATTCACCAACTTTTTAAACGGTTCATCAAAGCCAATATAACCCAAGTCGTACAATACTTTTGTCCACATGCGGCTGTATAGCAAATGCCCTACTGCATGCTCAGTGCCGCCTACATATACATCCACTTGGTTCCAATAATCGCTGGCTTTTCTATCGCAAAAAGTTTGAGTATTTTTTGGGTCCATATAGCGGAGAAAATACCATGATGAGCCTGCATAGCCAGGCATAGTGCTTGTTTCACGACGCCCTTGTGGCATATTCAACCAGTCTGCCATATTCGCCAAAGGCCCTTCCCCCCCTGGCCCTGCGCTATATTTTTCTGCATAAGGTAGCTCTAGTGGCAAGTCAGTTTCTGATAACGCTATAGCAGTTTCATCTTGCCATACAATTGGGAATGGCTCACCCCAATAACGCTGCCTGCTAAAGCCAGCATCCCTCATTCTATAATTTACTTTTCTTTTTCCAAAACCGCATGCTTCAATTTTATTTACAGCAATACCAATGGCATTTTTCATAAGCATGCCATTTAAAAAATCGGAGTTTTGTAGCGTGGCTTCTTTTGTAGCATTGGCTTCTGTACCATTAAAATCGTTGCCAATAATATTTGTAATAGGTATATTAAAATGTTTTGCAAAAGCAAAATCTCGTTGGTCTCCGCAAGGCACGGCCATAATAGCACCTGTGCCATAGCCTGCAAGTACATACTCTGAAATCCATACTGGTATTATCTTTCCGTTAAAAGGGTTGTTTGCATACGCACCCGTAAAGCAGCCTGTAATTTGTTTTACTTCGCTCATACGCTCACGGTCACTGCGGCTTTTTACGTAGGTTAAATATTCTTCGATGGCGTTTTTTTGTGCTGTAGTTACCAAACTATTTACAGCTAAATGCTCTGGAGCAAGTACCAAAAAATCTACCCCGAAAATAGTATCAGGCCTCGTAGTATAAACTTTCAACTTCGAACCTTCAACTTTGAACTCTAATTCACAACCCTCACTTCTCCCAATCCAATTCCTTTGCATTTCCTTCATAGGCTCACTAAAACTCACTGTTTCCAAGCCTTGTAGCAATCTATCGGCATATTCAGTAATGCGCAAATACCATTGACGCATTTTCTTTTTTATTACTTGGTGGCCTCCACGTTCGCTCACCCCATTTACTACTTCATCGTTTGCAAGCACCGTCCCTAGTGCTTCACACCAATTTACTTCGCCAAATTTGCTAAACGCTAATCGGCGTTGCATCAAAATATTCGCTTGCTCTTTTGTACTGTATGCATTCCATTCATCAGCTGTAAAGCTGCTACCACCTTTGGTTTTATATTTTTCTATTAGTTCAGCAATGGGCTTTGCTTGCTTGCAAGTATTGCAGAAGTATGCGTTAAATAATTCTAAAAATATTTTTTGTGTCCACTTATAATATGATGGGTCACTAGTGCGTATTTCTCTGCTCCAATCGTAGCAAAAACCAATTTTATCTAACTGCGCTTTAAAGGTTTCAATATTTTTTTCGGTAGTTACAGCAGGGTGTTGCCCCGTTTCTAAAGCATATTGCTCAGCAGGCAATCCAAAACTATCAAACCCCATGGGATGCAGTACATTAAAGCCTTTCAGCCTTTTGTACCTACTATAAATATCACTAGCAATATAGCCAAGCGGATGCCCCACATGCAAGCCTGCACCACTTGGGTAAGGAAACATATCCAGCACATAATACTTTAGTTTTGGTGTTTCATTAGGTACTTCGTACACTTTATTATCCTTCCATTTTTTTTGCCAACTTTGCTCAATCACTCTAAAATTGTATTCCATTATTTGCGCTTAGATTTATACAGATTTTTTTTACTTTTTAACATCAAAAAGTTTTAATAATCTTTATTAGGTTATTATTATTTTTCTTTTTTTACTAGCTAATATCCTTGTGGCATCTTCATTGGCGTCGCACATTTCAGCTGCATCTCTTTTTTCAGCTTTTACCAACTTTATTTTTATATTTTCTATTTTATAATTCCATTTGATTTAGCTATGTTTTATCAACTGTATATTTTGTAAAATTCTTTTAAAATTTTAGGAGTATAATAAACATCCTTTTAATTTCGTTAAATAATTTTAACAAAACCATAAGCAGCGTTTTCACCTACATAAAATATATTTGAACATAAAACAACTGCATTATGCCAAATTTAAAGTAAACAATACAAAAACCTTTATTTTTGTCAATATCAGTTTATAATTTAATACAAACTTCAGAACATTTTAGATATGGCGCAATTTGGAAAAGCATCTAGCAGAAGAGGAAAACCTAATTATGTAACAGCAATAGTAGGTGTAGCATTGGTATTGTTTTTATTTGGCATTGTAGGTTGGCTTTTAATAAATTTGAGAAAAACAGGAGATTATTTAAAAGAACAATTGCAAGTACAAGCATTTGTAAATAGGGATGCTTCTAAAAAAGTTATTGATAGCGCTACACAATATTTACGTTCATTGCCATACATAAAGTCTGTGGAATATGTTACAAGAGAAATGGCAGTAAAAAAATACGAAGCAGAAAACGACACTATTTGGAAAACATTTATAAGAGCAAACCCATTACCTGAAAGTGTAGAATATTATGTAAAAGCAGACCATGTACAAATGGATAGTTTAAATAAAATAGCTGCAAATATTCAAGAGTTGTACCCAGGTTTAATTTCTGAATTTAATTTCCCTTCCGCTATTGTTTCTAAGGTTGGCAGTTTTGCAAAAAATATTGTTATTGGCTTTTTAATAGCTGCGTTCATTTTAACCATTTTAGTAATTTTTTCTATTGATAGCACAATTAGACTTGCAATGTACAGCAATCGTTTTCTTATAAAAACAATGCAAATGGTGGGTGCCACTCGTTGGTTTATTGCAAAACCTATAGATATTCGGGCTATCATAAATGGATTAATCTCAGCGCTTGTAGCCATAGGCTTGCTTATTTCTGCTATTTATTTAATAGAAGCTTTTAGACCAGAAATAAAAGTATTGAGAGATAATAAAAGTATGCTCTTGCTTTTTGCTACTATGATATTGGTAGGTATCACAATTAGTTTATTGAGCACACATAGAGCCGTTATAAAATATTTAAAACTCAAATTGGACGATTTGTATTAATATTTATAAATTGCATCACAAATAAAAATAAAATGCTAAAAGAAAATAAAATAGTAAAAGAAAATATTGCAACAGCTGTAAGTAATAACAGTCTTTTTGGAAAGCAAAACTATATGATAATGCTAACTGGATTAGCAGTAATAGCACTAGGCTTTTTTTTAATGACAGGGGGTAAAAGCGCCAACCCTGCTGTATTTGACCCAAAAGAAGTTTACAGTAGTACTCGTATTACTATTGCTCCAATGCTTATTATTGGTGGGTTTATTTTAGAAATTGTTGGTATAATGAAAAAGCCTAAATAGATTTTTAGACATAATATATTAGATACAAAATATTGGTGCGATGGAGATAATTTCTTTCATCGCATTTTTAATTATTACGCTTACCTTATTTTTTTTCAATAAATTTATATTAACCAAATATTAGATAACCATCATGACATTTTTTGAATCTATCGTAATAGCAATAGTAGAAGGGCTTACAGAGTTTTTACCCGTATCGTCTACAGGTCACATGATAATAGCAGAGCGTATATTGCATGTGCAAAAAACAGATTTTGTAAAAGTTTTTACCATTGCCATACAATTGGGTGCTATACTAGCGGTGGTTGTTTTATACTGGAAAAAGTTTTTTGATTTTAGCAAATGGCAATTTTACTTAAAACTAATTATTGGAGTTTTACCAGCACTTTTATTTGGAGCTTTATTAAATAAAAAAATAGATGTATTGCTAGATAGTGCTACAACCGTTGCTATAGCTTTATTGGTGGGAGGAGTTATTTTATTATTTATTGATAAACTTTTTACTACGCCTACCATACAAACAGACGAAGAAATAAAACCAAAAAGTGCTTTAATGATTGGGCTTTGGC
Organism: Ferruginibacter sp.; assembly: GCA_043765095.1. Taxonomy (GTDB): domain Bacteria; phylum Bacteroidota; class Bacteroidia; order Chitinophagales; family Chitinophagaceae; genus Ferruginibacter. The sequence goes on along the minus strand of JAYUJS010000035.1, from coordinate 513 downwards.
AATGCCTTGCTATGATACCTGGTACTAGTAGAAGCGCAGCATCAATAATTGGAGGCATGCAACAAGGGCTTAGTAGAGGTGTTGCTGCTGAGTTTTCATTTTTTCTAGCAGTGCCTACAATGCTTGCTGCTACTAGTTATAAATTATTAAAATATTTTAAAGAAAATGCTGGCTTTTCAGTTGAAGAAATAAAATTATTAGCCGTTGGAAATATAATAGCTTTTGTTGTAGCCATAGTAGCCATAAAGTTTTTTATAAATTTTGTAAAAAAATATGGTTTTAAAGTTTGGGGTATTTATAGAATAATTGTAGGAGTATTATTATTAATTTTAATTTGGAAAGGTGTAATTATAGCATAGTACTACAAAGCTTAATTTTTATATAATTATGAATTTTTTTTATGAAAATGATTTATCAAGTCTAATTCAATTTGTAAACGATAATAATAATTTTTGTAGAGTACTAGAAAGAGAAAACGCAAATTTTGTTATTTATAATGAAGTTTTACAAAAT
>JAYUJS010000034.1:0-1498 GCA_043765095.1 Ferruginibacter sp. | reverse complement strand
GTGTACCGCCGTGAGGGTGGCTATGCAAGTGTGGAAAAAGCATTGAAAATGACAACCGATGCAGTGGTAGAAGAAGTGAAGAAAAGTGGCGTAAGAGGCAGAGGTGGCGCTGGTTTTCCTGCCGGATTAAAATGGAGTTTTATTGCAAAACCTGAAGGCGTACCAAGGCACTTAGTGGTAAATGCAGACGAGAGTGAGCCGGGTACTTTTAAGGATAGATACTTAATGGAAATGATTCCGCATTTGTTGATTGAGGGAATGATAGTATCGAGTTATGCGCTTGGTAGCAATGTGAGCTACATTTATATCCGTGGGGAGTATGCTTGGATTACAAATATTTTGGAAGAGGCAATTGCTGAGGCAAAGAAAAATGGTTGGCTTGGAAAAAATATTCAAGGCAGCGGTTTTGATTGCGAAATATATGTCCAACGTGGCGCTGGTGCGTACATCTGTGGAGAAGAAACTGCGTTGATAGAATCGCTTGAAGGTAGAAGGGGAAACCCAAGAATTAAACCGCCGTTCCCTGCTGTAAAAGGTGTGTGGGAAAGACCAACAGTTGTAAACAATGTGGAGACGATTGCAGCAGTTGTACCAATTATAAATGATGGTGGAGAAGCGTATGCAAAAATTGGTATTGGAAAAAGTACAGGTACAAAATTAATTTCGGCATGTGGTAATATTAATAAGCCAGGCATTTACGAAATAGATATGACAATTTCTGTAGAGGAATTTATTTACAGTGATGAATATTGTGGTGGTATTGCCAATGGTAAAAAATTGAAAGCTTGTATACCTGGTGGTTCGAGTGTGCCTATATTACCTGCCAATTTATTGCTTACTACTGCCAAAGGCGAAAAGCGATTGATGAATTACGAAAGCCTTGCTGATGGTGGATTTACAAGCGGTAGTATGATGGGTAGTGGTGGTTTTATTGTGTTGGATGAAGATCAATGTATTGTGCGTAACACTTACACATTGGCAAGATTTTACCGCCACGAAAGTTGTGGACAATGCAGCCCTTGCCGTGAAGGTACTGGCTGGATGGAGAAGATTTTACAAAAGATAGAAACCGGCAAAGGCCAAATGAGTGATATAGATTTGTTGTGGGATATTCAAAGAAAAATAGAAGGAAATACAATTTGTCCATTGGGCGATGCTGCAGCTTGGCCTGTGGCTGCGGCTATCAGGCATTTCAGAGATGAGTTTGAATGGCATGTGAATAATTCGGAGTTGTGTTTGACGGAGAATTTTGGATTGAGGCATTATGCGGATGAGGTTCATGTGGCGGTGTAAGGAGATTTCACACAAAGGGGACGAAGAAAACAAAGAGGACAAAGGCGATGAGTATTAATTTTTGAGCATGAATAACGATGTATTATTAAAAAGAGAAAATGAACTCTCGAAAATTACTTTAGATATTTGTTTTAAAATTCATAAGCTATATGGGCCTGGATTATTTGAAAGTGTTTATGAAGAAATTTTTTGTTTTGAACTAGCA
>JAYUJS010000033.1:0-1498 GCA_043765095.1 Ferruginibacter sp. | reverse complement strand
GCCCTTGCAAAAAAATCATTAACTTTTCACTTGTACTTCTACCTTTTACCTCATGCATACTTTGGCTGTATCCTTTTAGTGCTTGGTAAGTAGCAAACACAGCCATAGCATCATTATCAGGCATTGCATATTGCTTTGTATACACTTGCATATCAGTAAGTAATTGTTTTACTGTAGTTGGTTTTACAAATTCACTTAAGGTTTTTTCCTTTCTGTTTAAACTGTTTAAAAGTCTAGATGCTTCATTCTTCATTTTGTTTAAAATATCTAAATCTTTTTGTGGTACTATTTCGGCATCTATAATATGTTGTTTGTTTACAAAATTTATAAAATTTACAATTCTATTTAGGGTAACTTTTTTAGGTTGTCCTAATTTTTCATAGGTTTTTATATACTGTAATACCGCCTCATATTTTTCAAATCGTGTAGCATCATTATAAGCTGGGCACAAAATTTTAAAATCTTTTGCAATGTCAATTGCTCCTTGCGGTATATTAATTCTATTATATAAATGTTTATAAAAATAAATCCATTCTGCCTTCTGTGGTTGGCTAAGTTGTGCCAAAGAAATTTCATTAAAATGCTGGCGAATTGTATTTACGTTAGCCCCTTGTTGTTGGCTGTGCGCTACATAATCATTTACTGCAAGTTCGGTATTGCCGTTGTTAAACTGCCTAGCAGCTTTAAAATAAGCTAAAGTTGCCTTTGCGTCAAGCTGCATTACATTTTTTTCAAAAAAATTTCGTAACATATTTTTTTGAAGTGGCCCAGCTTCTTTTCCGCTTTGTATTTCTAATTCTTTAATAAGCAATTGCAATAATTTATTCATAATTCAAATTTTTAATCTATTATATATTTTACAATTTGTATTTATTATTTCAGCAATAACTTTATAATTAAAAATAATGGGATAAAAAAGTTACCTAAAATGCATGCAAAAAATGTAATTTCTTTTAAGTCAAAAAATATCTCATTCTTAACGTAAAATAAATTTGGTTAAATTTTTAATTTAGATTTTATTGGTTCTTTTTCTTTCGGAATAGCGTTTGTTATTTGGGGGCTGCCCAAAAATGGTAGATTATTTACTGCTTTTACAAAATCTACCTTTCTTTTTTCTAGGTAAGATTTTTGTCTACCCATTAAGCCAGTAGCATCTATAATTTCTTTATCTAATTGGCTTTTGTGCGTTTCTATCAAAGTTTTTAATTCAGCCACATAATGTGTTCCAAATTGGTTAATTGCTTTTACTTCAGCACTCTTGCTTCCAAATTTTTTTTCAGCCTCATTTATATATTTTTCCAATTGCTTTGATTGGCTTTGCAAAAAAATAAAAAGGCCTTCGCTTTTATTTCTACCTTTTGTTGTAACTATACTTCTGCTATATCCTTTTAGTGCAAAGTAAGTAGCAAATTCTGCTAGTGCATCATTATCGGGCTTTGCATATTCTTTTATATACACTTGCATATCACTTAAAAATTCTTTTACAGAATTGCGTTTT
>JAYUJS010000032.1:0-11803 GCA_043765095.1 Ferruginibacter sp. | reverse complement strand
ATTCATTTATTTGACCCAAAGCCCGTAAAAGAAAAATCATTTAAGAAAGATATTTTTTATAAAACTGGCAATAGAAAACCATATACAAAAACAAGTAATGTTACACAAAAAAGAGTAGATGAAATATTGGATAAAATAAATATGCAGGGGTATAATTTTCTTACAGATGAAGAGAAAGCATTTTTAAAAAAGGCTTCAGAAGATGAAGCTTTGTGAGGAAAAATTATTTAAAATAATTCCAACAAAAGCTTAACATTTATTATTGTATTTTGCTGTAAAAAATTTAATAATGAAACCATTAACATTTATAATTACTCAATTATTATTTGTAACCAATATTTTTTGCCAATCTAGTTTTACTATTACTGGCAGTATAAAAAATGAGGTTACAGGAGCTGGTTTGCAGGCTGCATCAGTATTTGCACAAAATACCACACTTGGTACAGTTACAAATGAAGAAGGTAATTTTAGTATAACATTACCATACGGTGGGTACGATTTTGTGGTTTCTTATACAGGTTTTAAAAGTGAAGTACGAAGAATAACCTCAGCTGACGCTACTGATAAAATAATTTTCAATTTAAAAGAAAAGGAAAAAGAATTAGAAACGGTATCTATTGTTTCTTCTAACGAGGTAAAAGATGGCTTGGCCAAATATGGCGATTTTTTTAAAGCTGAATTTATTGGTAAAACACCCAATGCAAAAGGATGCAACATACAAAACCCTGAGGCACTTCATTTCTTTTTTTCTAAGAAAAAAAATAGACTAAAAATAACTGCAACAGAACCCCTTGTTATAAAAAATGAAGCGCTTGGTTATAATATTAAATATGCCTTGGATTCTTTTACCCATGAATATAAAACGGAAATAAGTGTTTACAGCGGTTATCCTTTATACGAAAATATGCAAGGCGATAGTACACAAATACAAAACTGGCAAACTGCTAGAACTGAAGCTTACAAAGGCTCTATACTTCATTTTATGAGGTCAATTTATAATAAAACTTTGTTACAAGAAAAATTTGAATTGCAATTTATTTTAAAAAATAATGGAAATGAAGAAGCCATTAAGCTAAAAGATTTTTACGCAGCTATCAATTATTCAAAAGATGATAGTACACAAACAGTTGAAATATTGCCTAACCAACCTGAGGTTGGAATTTTATTTTTGGCTGCTAACCCTTCACAAAATTATTTAATTGAGAATGTGGGTGAGCCATCTAACTTTCAATTTTCGATGCTTAGATTTAAACCAAAAGAGAGTATTATTATAGAGCAGAATGGGTATTTTTTTGACCAAAATGATATAACCACCAATGGATACTGGGCTTGGTGCAAAGTGGCAGCACAATTGCCTTATGATTATGTAGAAATAAAATGAGTGATAAAGTGCCAGGTGTTGTAATGATGTAATTAAGTCTGGGGTTTACTAAAAGCTAAGCAAGCTTTTTAAAGCTTGACTTCGCTAAAAATGAGTAGTTTCAAAAAAAGATTTACTAAACTTTATTTTGCTATGTAAGGCAACCGCAATAAAAAATTATAAATTTGCAAAATGCAATATTTTAAAATAGGAAAACTAGCAGCAAGCCATGGGCTTACTGGTGAACTAATACTACAACATAGCCTTGGTAAAAAAACATTATTAAAAGATGTAGAAGCCATTTTTATAGAACAGCCTAAAGATAATTTTATACCTCATTTTATTGAAAAAACCTCTATAAAAAGTGATAGAGAAACCTATATTAAAATAGAGGGAATAGATAATAAAGAAGTGGCTAGAAAAATAACCCCTAAAGATGTATGGCTACAAGAAGCTGATTTTAACAAACACAAAGCAAAGGCAGCACCCATAGCGCTTTTAGGGTATGAGCTTATAGATGGAAACACAAACCTTGGTGCGATAATAGAGGTAAACGAAATGCCACATCAAATACTTTGTACAATTTTATATAAAGGCAATGAAGCACTAATACCTTTACATGAAGCCAACCTTATAAAAATGGATGATAAAAATAGAAAAGTGTATGTGGAAATACCAGAAGGGTTGTTAGAAATATATGGGTGAGGAGGTTAGTGGTAAATAGGCAAGTTGCCATTAATAAAAAATAAAAAATAATTAGTAAAGAACAGTTTGTAAATAACAATCCAACAAAATAACAATGTAGCAATTTTACCAATAAACAATTTAACATTGCAACAACGCATTATCGCACATTTTGACTTAGATTCGTTTTTTGTATCGGTAGAGGTATTAAACGACCCAAGCTTAAAAGGCAAACCTGTAATTGTAGGTGGGCGGGAACGTGGGGTGGTAGCAGCATGTAGCTATGAGGCTCGTAAGTATGGTATACACTCCGCCATGCCATCATCTAAAGCAAGGCAGCTTTGCCCACAGGCTATTTTTGTAAGTGGTACAAGAGGCGAATATAGTAGATACTCAAGATGGGTTACTGAAATAATAGCAGCAAAAGCACCACTTTTTGAAAAAGCGTCTATAGATGAATTTTACATAGATCTTACTGGCATGGAAAAGTTTTTTAACCCCTTGCAATGGACAATAGATTTGCGAAATGAAATAATGACTGCAACGAGTTTACCTATTTCTTTTGGATTATCATCTAACAAAATGATGGCCAAAATAGCTACTAACCAAGCTAAGCCCAATGGCTACTTACAAATACCTTTTGGCAAAGAAAAAGAATTTCTTGCACCGCTTGGGGTAAATGAAATACCTGGTGTGGGCAAGCATGCGCAGGAAGTGCTTACATATATAGGCGTAAAAACCATCAAACAACTAGGCGAAACGAACATCGAAATTTTAGAAGAAAAATTTGGTAAATGGGGAGTAGAACTTAAACAAAAAGCAGAAGGATTACATTTTGGTAAGGTTACTAGTTTTCATAAATCTAAATCTATTTCTACCGAAAATACTTTTAACGAACCTGTAAGTGAACTGGTTTTTATAAATGCAGAGTTGGTAAAATTTACTGAAAAAATTTGCTTCGAACTTAGGCAAGATGAAAAAGTGACGGGTTGTATTTCATTAAAAATTAGATACCCAAATTTTGATACGTTTAGTAAACAAACTACCATTGATTATACAAATGCAGATGAAGATATTATACCCATTGTAAAAGAGCTTTTTAAAAAACTACACAAAAAAGGAGAGCCTATACGCTTGTTGGGCATACGCTTAAGCGAACTTACAGGCAATCCTATACAAACAAATATGTTTAGCAATGCTGAAAAGAAAAATGAATTATACAAAAGTATAGATGACATAAAAAATAGGTTTGGGAAGAGGTTGTTAAAACGGGCATCTTCTAGTAAATAATTGATTTTAAAATATACCAACTTGATTTATTTTACCCCAAATTTTTCAGTAGCACTACCCAGTAATACTAAGTGTCATTTTTGTATTTGCAATAAATGAGAAAAGACTGTCATACCATTGCCTTCGTTTTAGTGGAACAGACATTTTAAGCAGCTTTCCTCTATTCAATATTCAATTGCAAAGCAGTTGGAATATTGATGTAGCCTTTTGTAGGACTGGGCTGCTTTTGAAAAAAATCCATATAAAATATTTATCGGAAGCAATTATTTTTGAGAATAAATAATATCTCAATTAACTTTTCTCTCTTAGCAATGCCAACTTAGCCTTGCCCACTAGTTTTTCTATTGCTGCATCGCTAGCTTCTTTAACTTTTTTTACAGAGCGAAATTCTTTTAGCAAAATATCTGCGGTTTGTTTTCCTATGCCTTTTATAGATTCTAATTCGTTTTTAAACGTACCTGCACTACGCCTATTTCTATGATGGGTTATTCCAAAGCGATGCACTTCATCTCTTATTCTTCTTATTAATTTTAATGTTTCGCTACCCCATGGTAGTAATAAAGATTGGGTATCTCCATCAAAAAATATTTCTTCTTTATTCTTTGCAAGCCCCACTAGCGTTAGCTTTCCACGCAGGTTTAATTTATCTATACTTAGCATTGCAGAGCTTAGCTGCCCCTTACCACCATCTATAATTACAAGTTGCGGCAATGTTGCACCTTCATCAATAAGGCGTTTATATCTTCTATACACTACTTCTTCCATGGAGGCAAAATCGTTTATACCATCTACTGTTTTTATATTAAAATGTCTATAATCTGTTTTGCTAGGCTCACCATTTTTAAAACATACCATTGCAGATACTGGGTAGCTACCTTGAAAATTAGAGTTATCAAAACATTCTATATGTACAGGCAAAGATTGTAGTTGCATATCTTCTTGCATTTGTGTAAGTACATCTAGCTTTTGCTCCGAAGTTTTATCTTCTAGATGTAACATTTTTTTAGCATTTAATTCTGCTTTAAAATAGTTCACATTCTTTTGAGAAAGATCCAATAATTTCTTTTTATCACCTGCTTTCGGTATTGTAATATTTACCTCTGGTTCTACATATTCTATTTCAAAAGGCAGTACAATTTCTCTCGCTTCGCTTTCAAATAATTGGCGTAGTTGCGCTACCGCAAAGGCTAATACTTCTTCTGCAGTTTCATCTAACTGTTTATTGAGCGTAATGGTTTTTGTTTTTATAATGCTACCATTGCTCACGGCTAAGTAGTTTACATAAGCAGTATTGCCTTCTTCTAAAATAGTAAAAACATCTACCGTACCAGTGTTGGTATTTACTACAGATGATTTAGCTTCATACTCTTGCAGGTGGTTAATTTTATGTTGATAAATAGCCGCTTTTTCAAACTGCATATTTGCCACATGCTCTTTTATTTTATTTTTATAATTATTAATTACAGGGTTCAAATTTCCCTTTAGCATATCTTTTAATTGGGATATGCCTTCGTTATAATCATCTATTGTTTGCAAGCCTTCGCATGGTCCTTTACAATTTCCAAGGTGGTATTCAAGGCAAAGTTTAAATTTATGTTTACTTATATTTTCTTCACTAAGGTTAAGCTTGCAAGTACGCAGTTGTATATTTTGTTTTATAAAAGTAAGTAAGTCTCTTACCCTGCCTACTGATGTAAATGGTCCTAAATAAATAGACCCATCTTTTATTTTTCTACGAGTAAGAAACACTCTAGGGAAGGGTTCATTTTTTACAACAATATAAGGGTATGTTTTATCATCTTTTAGATTGATGTTAAACAAAGGTTGATGCTCTTTGATAAGTGAGTTTTCTAACAAAAAAGCATCTTGGTCAGTATCTACAATGGTAAACTCTATCTTGCAAATGCGATGTACTAGCTCAGCAGTTTTATAACTGCTTTTCATTTTATTAAAATAGCTGCTTACACGCTTGCGCAGATGCTTTGCTTTGCCTACGTATATAAGTTTGCCATCTGCATCAAAGTATTTGTAAATGCCAGGCAGGGTGGGTATGGTAGATGATATTGCTGAAAATTCTGTATGTGTCATTAGTCGTCAAACCTCCATATTGTTTTTTCTTCTTTTACAATGGTTGTTTTTCCATCTTTAGTAATAAGTGTTACTACTTTACAGCTTTTGCCACTTACCCATGTAAGTTGCAATTCTTTATTAGGGCCTTCTTTTTTTACTAAATATACTCTTTTTACTTTTTGTGTTTCGGGGTCTACGTATACATCCCAATGTGTGAATGGATATGTTAATCCCTTTTCATTTATAGGCTCATACGTAAAGGTAAATGCATCTATAGTTTGGTCTAAAAATCTTTTCTCACTAAACAAATTTTTTAAGTTTGTTGTATCTATTATCGGCACTAAAAAATCGGAGAAAATCATTTCAAGCTCTTCCATTTTTATCCAACTCGAATCTACATTTGTACCAACCGTTATTTTTCTAAGTGGTGTAATCTCTCCATTTTTTATAACAAATATTTCTCCTTTTAAATAAGTAGTAACGGGGAAGAAATTACCTGCTGTATCGGTAGGAGCATTAGCTGTTGCTGTATTATTTGTAGAGGGTACGTTTTCTTTTTTGGTGTTGCTGCAACTATATAATATAAAAGCAATACTAATGATGTATAAGCTATTTTTCATTATTCAAAAATAATGCTTATATTTTTTAACAACAATTTTTTAACTACGAGGTTTAAGGATTTAGAATTTTAAAATTTAGATTATTTTTAGGAATAAACCATACATGTTGGATTTATACATTTACTCAATCGCAGATTTACAAATTGGCTTATTATCACATTGACACATTTGCAACTTACCCTGGCATTCTACCAATATATTTTTCTATTTGTTTTATTTGGTCTACAATTTGTGGTGTAGTAGGTTTAAAGCCTTTTGCTTTTCTAAAATATTCTTTGGCTACTCTATATTCTTTTTTGTTCATCATTATAGAGCATAGCTGTAAGTAAGCAGCAGCATTGTTTTCATTATCAGGTAAGCCTGCACGTATGGCAGCACGTATGTAAGCCTCTGCCTCTTTCGGTTTTCCTTTTTGCATAGATAGCATGCCTAGTTGCAATTTGTTTGGCCCTTCCGACTGTTTAGTGAGTGCACCACCACCAAGGTCAAGGCTTTTTTTCATGTGTTTTTCTGCGTTATCAAAATCTTGATCTACCATAGCAAGGTTACCTTTTATAGTATAATAAACAGAACGCATTGGTTTTATAAGTAACTGTGGAAACGCAATAGAATTAACCACTTTTTTTGCGCCTTCCATATCACCAGACTCCATGTGAGCTTGTATAAGGCGCATAGGGCCAAATAGAAAATGCCCTGCAATAAGTACAATAGCAATAAAATATAAAATAAATGACGGCCAAAAACTAGTTTGTACATTTACATAGATAGCCAATAACAATAACAATAAACCTAACCAAAGGCGATACTTAATAATAGTATTTAACCACTTCATATTTTATAATTTGGTTTGCAAAGATAAAGGGAGATTGCAGATTTAAGATTTTTTGATTTGAGATTTTTAGAAAGCCTCTTGGATTTAATATTTCCGATGTAATATTTTTGATTTAAAGTTTTAGAAAGCCTTATTTTTGCGTTCCTAAAATAAAGTTTTCATCTTGGTCCCGTAGTTCAATGGATAGAATAGAAGTTTCCTAAACTTTAGATCCAAGTTCGATTCTTGGCGGGACCACCTGACAGGAATCTTTCAAAATTTTCCGAGAGATTCCTGTTTTTTTATTTTTGAAAGCCTTATTTGCGCTAAATATTATAGAAATGGCAGGGTTGATAGAATTAGTTCGATAATTTTTTCTTTAAAAAATTAAATCTTCAGGGAATATCTAACTAATTATTTTTTGTTTTAACGATCTTTCGGCGCAAATATAATGACTCCTTAGGTTTGGGAAAAACGACATGCCAAAATTTACATACTGTTTGTATTCAGATTCTGCAATAGCTTCTCCGCTTTTTTGCTTCTCAAACCCCTTTTTGCTTTCTCTTCTCATTCCTTTATTTCTTTATAATCTTTCATTTCCATTTCACCATCTAGCAACAATTTTTGGGCATTGGTTATTAGGATAGTATTCTTTTCTATTTCGCTTTCTATTTCCTTATTTGCTTTGCTATTGTCTTTTGTGTTAGATACATGATGCTGTTTTATAATTTTTTCAAATAACAACATCGCTTCTGTGGATGGTATTAATATTTTTTTGGTTACAGTTTAATATCATCTAAATATGGATTTTACAAATGTGGAAAAAAAGTAAATTTTTTAAATGGCAAAGCAGTAAATGGATAAAATTTAGGGAGGTTATTTTAAAAATTTATTTCGGCTGAGTTTAATTACAAAAATCTTAATATTTGGAAAAAAGTTGTAATGATAATTTTACTTTATTATAAGTTTAATTATGCATGAAAGTTTCTCAATAAAATATAGTTACTTCATAACTGCAGAAAAGCATTTTGCTTTTAATTAAATTTTTTACGAGTAGTAAAATTAGTAATAATAAGAATTTTTTCCTACTTTTTATAAGTAAAATATATCTATTAGTAGCCCTAAATAATGTTTAAATGGGCTTCTTTATTATTGTTTACAACATATTGCGCTTAATTAATTAATTAATACATTTCTTCAAAGCTTCATTTTTAAGTAAGCAAAGTATTGGTAAAAACTTTTTTTCTTAGTTGTTTTACATTTTTTTTAAATTTATGATCAATAGTTACCTAAAATAATTATCATAAAAAAGTCTTCAACAATTTTATAGTTAAAAAAGTTTATTAATAAACACTTTTTTATTTATTAAGTTTTCAATAAATAGAATAAATCCGAAACAAATTCAATGTATTCATTTTTATTAATATCGAAATTAAAATAGTCAGTTTTTAGTAAATAATTTTTTCATAAAATATAAATTTTATAAAATTCTTTACATTAGTTTTAAAATTTTTGAACTGTAAATTTTATAGTTAAGTAATGTATATTTTCTTTTTTACACTTACTTTGGCTATCTCCATAAATCTTTGTAATTTACTCAAAATTTAACTTTCATTATATGAAAAAAATTATACTAGCAATCATTTTATTTGCATTAACTACTACAACTTTTTCGCAACGGTTATTATCTTGGACGCCCGAGTTTGGCAATGACAATAGCACTATGACAGTAACCATAGATTGTACCAAAGGAAGCCAAGGTTTATTAAACTATGCTAACACGTCTGATGTATACGTGCATGTGGGTGTAAATACCAACCTAAGTACAGGCCCTGGTGATTGGAAATATGTAAAATTTACAAACTTTAATGCGCCAAACGCTGCTGCACAAGCTACTTTTTTAGGTAGTAATAAGTACAGCTATACCATTACCAATATACGTGCATTTTTTGGTGTGCCTGCTGGCGAAACTATTAATAAAGTAAACATCATTTTTAGGAGTGGTGATGGTACTAAAAAAAATGTAAATTCAGATGGTAGTGATATGTACATCCCAATTTATGCTACGGGGCAGTTTGCGGTAAGGCTTAACCTACCTCCTTTTGAGCCTCGTTTTGTGCCATACCCAGTGCCATTAGCTGTTACAGTTGGTAGTGCGGTTACGGTAACAGGTGTAGCATCTAATAATGCAGCACTTACTTTAAAGTTAAATGGAACCAATATTAATACGGGTTCTGCAGTAAATACCCTTACTGCAAGCCCAAATATAACCACCACCTGTGAACAGAAATTTATGTTTGAAGGCAATGATGGAACAGGGTTAAAAAAAGATTCGTTTAGTTTTTTTATAGCACCAACAACTACCGTTGCGGCTTTGCCATCAGGAGCTGTAGAAGGTATAAATTATTTAGCTGGCAATACATCTGCAACATTGGTTTTGTATGCCCCTAACAAAACATCGGTAAATGTAATAGGTGATTTTAATGGCTGGCAACCAACATGTGCTGGGCTTATGAACAAAACACCTGATGGTAATTATTATTGGATAACCATAAGTGGACTTACCCCTGCTACGGAATATGCTTTTCAATATTTAGTAGATAACACAATAAGAGTAGCTGACCCATATTCTCAAAAAATATTAGATCCATTTAATGATCAGTTTATACCTGTTGTAACTTATCCTAATTTAAAGCCATACCCTACAGGGCTTACGAGTGGTATTGTTGGAATATTACAAACAGCAGAGCCCAACTATACTTGGACGGCAAATAACTACACCAAACCTGATAAAAGAAATTTAGTTACTTATGAATTATTGATCAGAGATTTTACAGCGGAACATAGTTACCAATCTTTAATAGATTCTATCAATTATTTTAGAGGAATTGGAATAAATGCAATAGAATTAATGCCTGTAAATGAATTTGATAACAACGAAAGTTGGGGCTATAATCCTTCATTTTATTTTGCGCCAGATAAATATTATGGTAGTAAAAATAAACTTAAAGAATTTATAGATTTATGCCATGCAAATGGAATTGCAGTTATTTTAGATGTGGTTTATAACCATTGTACAGGCAATGCCCCGCAAGCGGCTTTGTATTGGAATAGTGCTACCAATAACCCTGCTACTAATAATCCTTGGCTCAATGTAACTGCTACACATCCTTATAGTGTGTTTAATGATTTTAACCACAACTCCATCGCTACTAAATATCTTTTTCAACGAAATTTAAATTTTTGGTTAGATGAATATAAAGTAGATGGTTTTAGATTTGACCTTGCAAAAGGTTTTTCACAAACACAAACAAATACAACAACGGTAGAAAATTATGATCCAGCACGTGTAGCCAATTTAAAATATTACTACGACAATGCAGTGCCCTCTCACCCAGGTACTTATATGATTTTAGAATTTTTAGGTAGTACCCCAAACCAGGAAGAGCAAGAATATGCTGCACATGGTTTTATGCTATGGGGCAATATAAATAGCCAGTATAACCAATGTACAATGGGGTATTCCAATAATTCTAATATCTCCAATATATCGTACAATTCATCTGGTAGAAACTTTAATAACCCAGCACTTATGGGATATATGGAAAGCCATGATGAGGAACGTACAATGTTTAAGAATTTACAAAATGGTAATTCAAACGGTGGATACAATGTAACAAGCTTACCTACAGCACTAGCAAGGGAAGAAGCCGCTGCGGCGGTTTTCTTTACTGTGCCAGGGCCAAAAATGATTTGGCAATTTGAAGAGAGGGGGTATGATTTATCTATAAACTTTGGTGGTGGCAATACTTCTAATAAACCACCTCGTTGGGAATATATGCTAGACCCTAACCGCAGAAAATTGTATGACACATATAAAAAAATTATTGATTTAAGGCTGGGAAATACTTCAGTTTTTAATAATATAAATTTTAGTTATGATTTCTTCGATGGTGGAGGTTTAGTAAAATCATTAAAAATAGAAGACCCAAATACTGCTGGTAAAAAAGTATTGGTTATTTCAAATATGGATGTAACCACTCAAACAAGATCAGTAACATTTCAAGCTACGGGTGCATGGATAAATTATATTAGTAATGGAACAGGTACTGGGTTAAATGGTGCAACAAATGCTACCCTAAATTTGACAGCTACAACACAAAATATTACACTTGCCCCAGGCGAGTATCATATATATGTAAGTGTGCCAGCATGTATAACACTTGCACCTACAGGTACAACCACCGTTACGTATTGTCAAAATGCTACTGCTACGCCATTAACTGCTACTGGTACTGGTTTATTGTGGTATTCTGTTGCCAGTGGTGGTACAGGTTCTGCTACTGCCCCTACACCAAGTACAGGCGTAGTAGGTAATACAGTTTTTTATGTAAGCCAAACATCTACGGGTGCAGGCAGTTGTGAAGGACCAAGGTTGGCAATAACGGTTACGGTGAATGCTTTGCCTGTTGCACCATCAGCAACTTCACCAATAACTTATTGTCAAAATACAACAGCTACAGCACTTAATGCTACTGGTACAAATTTACTTTGGTACACTACTGCTACAGGTGGTGCTGGCAGTGCAATTGCCCCTACACCACTTACAACCACAGTAGGTTCTTTTACTTATTATGTAAGCCAAACATTAATTACCTGTGAGGGTGCAAGGTTACCGATAGTAGTAACGGTAAATGCAATACCTGCTGCACCAACTGTAACTAACCCCGTTACCTATTGCCAAGGCGCAACTGCATCTGCATTGATAGCAACGGGAACAAATTTACTATGGTATTCTTCCCCTACAGGTGGCGGAGCTGTGGCAGCAACGCCTATACCAAGTACCACTAATGTAGGCACGATAACATATTATGTAAGCCAAACTGTAAACGGATGTGAAAGCCCAAGGACTTCAATAGTAGTAACGGTTAACGCAATACCTGCTGCACCAATAGTGGCAACTCCTAT